>QIKL01000052.1 GCA_003231955.1 Candidatus Uhrbacteria bacterium
GCCCCACCTCGTAATTAAGAACCTTCCCTTCGCCGAGATCCCTGCCCTCAAATGGTGGGGATCTTTTATACTTCCAACAATATCGACAAGGCCTCCAACAAATCAGAACTTTTTAAACTATTGAAGTAACCAACGAAATCTTTCCAAACACAGACCGCGTGTATCGAACCTTGTACGGTGACAAGTTTTAATACACGTTGACATCTTTAGATGCTTTCGCTACGCTCTGCACACTCATTCATACTACGCTAGTACGGTAATTCTGACATTTTGGTTAGAGTTCCTCTGCACTTCGCGCGAACCCGGATGCGAACGCCCAGGAAACCGATCTGCAAAGATCTTTCATGGGCGCACGCATCTGAATCTTTAGCCTATGCTCAGTCCAGGTCGTAAAAAACGAATCATCGAAAAATTTAAGATCCACTCCACGGACACGGGGTCTCCTCAAGTCCAAATCGCTATCCTGTCAGAGGAGATCAAAGAGCTGAATGAGCATTTACGTTCACACAAAAAAGACTTTTCTTCCCGACGCGGTCTCATCAAAAAAGTCAGTGAACGTCGTCGGCTCATGAAATACCTCAAACGCGAGGACGTCAAAGCCTACGACGATCTGATGGCAAAACTAAAAATTTAATAGACTCCACAAGAACGGACCACAGTCCGTTCTTGTATTGACGGAGGTAACGCGTCGTCTTATGGTCCGACTATCACCTGCGATCCTCGCGGGTTGATTACAAAAAAAAGAGGATGATATGAGAGCCGCTCTAGTTTTGGCTGTACTTTTTCTCATTGGCTGTCCGCACGTGCGAGCAACGCCATTACCACAACCACATGCTAACGTCATTCCTCAACATACTGTTGTACCAACCCCAATGTCTGTTCCAGCGACATGGGTCACCGTACATACAGAGAAGGAGTTCTGGCACATCTTCGACATAAATGCAATTACGATCGTCTTAATCGAGACCTCGTCTTGCAAAGATTGCAAAGAGATAAAACAAGAAGTAACTGGGAAAAAAGTTCGTCCAGATGTCCGATTCATTGACTGGAAAATCCCTGGAAAACTCCTCACCCACGGCGCCGCAAACGGTGCGATTGTTTGGACTATGGGGATAGATATGCACCATACATCGTCCTTAAAACCTTTCGCCGCAATTATCTCTGAAAAAACAGTGCATCAAGCACACAGTATGACCATTGAAGCCACGTGTTTAGGCGCGAATGCATGTCGCAATGCTCTCGCCTCGTGGCTTGAGGGTCTTTGTCCACTTTGTCCGCGACTCTGACTTTCTTTCTCTTTCGCCCCGGCTTGTCACAGACAAATCGGGGCGTTGACTTTTTCAGACAAAATGGCTATCTTTGGAGCACATCCTGCATTTTAATTCTCATTTTTTATACCGCAGGATGTGATCACTTTATGATCACACAATCCAACCAGCGTGTCGCCGTGTTTATTGATACGCAAAACATGTACCATTCGGCCAAACATATTCATACTGCGCGTCTCGCATTCGGCAAGGTTGTCGAGGCTATTACCGCAGGCAGTACAATCGTCCGTGTTATTGCGTATGTAGCAAAATCCAAAACTGGTGAAGAATCTGCATTCTTCGAAGCGCTAACCGAGGCCGGCATTGAGCTTCGCGTTAAAGATGTACAAGAGTTTTCCAGTGGCGAAAAAAAAGCCGACTGGGATGTTGGCATGGCTATCGACGCCGTAAAGCTCGCGCCAAAATGTGACGCCGTTGTCCTCATGACTGGTGACGGTGACTTTGTTCCGCTCGTAGAATATCTCCAAGAACACGGAATTTACGTCGAGGCCGCGGCATTCGCAGAATCTACGAATGCCACACTCAAAGAGACTGTCGACAAATTTTTTGATCTCTCTACGCAAGGAAAAGAATTTCTAATGCGCACAAAATCCGTAAGCCCTACGACCAAGAGCAAACTGCCCCATGTTCGCATTACCTACTAAAAAATAAAAACTGGTACTTCGCATATGAGGATCGGTAATCGGTCCTCATCCGCGAGCTACGAGCTTCGGCCCGACAGCTCAAACTCTTATTCATCTCCTTCGTCCTGAGACATCGATCAGCTCAGAGCTGATTTCGTCTCAGGATGAAACTATTTATCTCGTATGGAACATCCGAAAGAGTTTTCACTTGAATGGGGCGGACGGACGCTTACCATTCAGACCGGCTTGCTCGCTCAGCAAGCCAATGGCTCGTGCAGCGTACGGTATGGCGATACCGTCGTCCTCTGTACTGCAACCATGGGCGGCATTCGCGAAGGTCTCGATTTCTTCCCTCTACAAGTCGATTTTGAGGAGCGTATGTATGCCTCTGGTAAAATAAAAGGATCTCGATTTATCAAACGTGAAGGCCGTCCGACGGATGAGGCGATCCTCTCCGGTCGGCTCATCGACCGCGCGATTCGACCGCTCTTTGACGACCGTATGCGCAACGAGATCGCGGTTGTATCGACGGTGTTCTCACATGATCTGGAGAATGATGCAGACATCCCTGGCCTCATCGGCGCGGCGTGCGCGCTCACTATTTCCGACATCCCGTGGGACGGCCCAATCGCGGCACTTCGCATTGGACGCATCGACGGCAAATTCATCCTGAACCCGACGTATGCAGAAATCGCCGAAGGTGATCTTGATCTCGTTGTCGCTGGTGCAAATGGAAAAACCATTATGCTCGAAGCCGGCGCCGAACAAATCTCGGAAGCTGATGCGTACGAAGCAATCGCATGGGCGCAGGAACAGCTTATGCCAGTCATTGACCTCATCAAAAAAGTCAAAGTCTCCGTTGGTAAAACAAAGACAGATATTCTTTCACCGAAGACGGATGAGGAAAAGGCCGATGCGGAAGAGCGCGAAAAACTCCACACTATGGCGCGAGAATTCATGGCTACTAAAAAAGCTACAACGCTTTTTGCCGAGCCACTCAAAACCAAGGTAGACCGCAAAAATGCGATTGCGCGACTCAAAATAGAGACTGACGCCTACCTTAAAGAGCAAAGCATTTCCAAAGAAAATAGAAAGAAAGCACTAGAGAGTGCCGACGAATTTATTGATAGTGAAATCACACGAATGATTCTCGAGGAAGGGCGCCGTGCAGACGGACGCGCGCTTGATGAGATCCGCGAACTTGGCGTGGACATTCGACTTATGCCGCGAACACATGGATCTGGACTCTTTCAGCGTGGATCGACACAGGTCCTTTCACTCGTCACGCTCGGGTCACCAGGTATGGAACAGCTTATCGATACAATGGAGTTCTCCACCAAGCGTCGGTTCTTCCATCATTACAACTTTCCGAGCTACAGCGTCGGCGAAACCAAAGGGAACCGCGGACCAGGTCGGCGCGAAATCGGACATGGTGCACTCGCTGAACGCGCGCTTCAAGCCGTAATGCCAGATCGTGAAAAATTCCCATATACAATTCGTATCGTATCTGAAGTCCTCGGATCAAATGGATCAAGCTCAATGGGCGCGACTTGTGGATCGACGCTCGCGCTCATGGATGCCGGCGTTCCAATCTCAGCACCTGTTGCCGGTATTGCGATGGGATGTGCCAGTGATGAAACAACAGGAAAATTCCGTGTGATTACCGACCTCCAGGACCTAGAAGATGGCGACGGCGGCATGGACTTTAAAGTTGCCGGTACACGTACCGGTATCACAGCGATCCAAATGGATACAAAGACACATGGCATTCCACTCGACATCGTAAAGACGACGCTTATTGAGGCAAAAACAGCACGGCTTAAAATTCTTGACACGATTGAAGCTACTATTCCGACATCGCGAATAGAGCTCAGTAAATGGGCGCCGCGTATTGAGAGTTTTCACATCAGTCCAGAGCGGATTCGCGATGTCATCGGTCCAGGTGGAAAAATTATTAACGAGATTATCGCACAAACCAATGTCCAAATCGACATTGAAGATAGCGGCCTCGTTATGATCACATCCTCAAATTCGGAAAGCATGCGAAAAGCGGTGGACTGGGTAAAACAGCTCACTCGAGAAATCGCGGTTGGCGAAATCTTTGAAGGCCCTGTCACGCGTATCCTAGATTTTGGTGCATTTGTCGAGATCTCACCCAAACAAGAGGGCCTTGTACATATCTCCGAAATCGCGCCTGACCGAATCAATAAAGTAACGGACGTGTTGGACATCGGCGATATGGTAAAAGTAAAGGTCTACGAAATAGACTCCATGGGCCGTATCAACCTCTCGATAAAACGCGCTAATCCAAACTACAAAGAGAGCGAGCGCGATAAAACACCATTGCGCGGCGGAAACCATGGACCACATGGATCTGGAAGACATGACAACAATCACGGGTCGCATCCGCCAACGACGTGACTTTGATAGATTAAATAATCAACCAAAATCAGACAGTCCCGTCGATTTGTCGTAACGATTAAAAACAAAAAAAGATTCCACAGAGTAGGAATCTTTTTTTCCCCTAGTAACATCTAAAAATGTCGATCAAACAAAGAGAAATATCTAATGCATTGTTTTTTTCGAAGATCTTTTAGAAAAAACATCGTACGATCAATTGAAGTACACCATCATATAAAAATAAATTACTCATACCTATTTTTTTGAGAAGTACTCGCCATATCTCAAGAGGAACATATACATTTGTTTATCATCCTCAGCTTCTCACATTGTGTTTTCCTTGGTAGTGTCCCTTGACATGGATACCGCTATTCAGACAACCACGCCTTCGGGTAGTATGGCGAAACGCGTCCGCCAAAATTTCACGGTGTACGTATATTAGGTGTGATTATCGGCATCATCCTTTTTCTTGCAATCATATTTACTGCGGGGCTCTTTTTAAGAGTCGACATGCCGGCATCTACTATCCTAACAGTCGCTCTCCATGGTAATAAACCACTCCAAGACCCAATTCCAAGGATTTGGCAAAATACGGCGGACACCTCATGGGCACCATTCATTGCTGGCATTGCGAAGACAAATACAGGATGGCAGGCATATACCATCACGCTTCGTGGAATGGGTAATGCTGGAACATGGACACATGGCTCCGGCCCCTTCGTGATTCACGCTAATGCGCCACTCAAACTCGTGAAACGACGTATCACGAGGATTGCCTCACTCATCGCCCGTCTCAAATCTCATGAGGCAGTCGCCACACTCGACGGTTCTGCAATTGACCCATCATTTAATGGAACAATAAGCGGTACGATAGATGGAAATATTTGGACTACAGATGCAACAATCCCCAAGGGATCATCAAAAAAACTCCCTAAGGGGGATCTTGCTATCGATTTCGTCTCACTACCTGGAAGTTGGCCATTCATACAAAATGCATTGAAAGACCAAGGTATTAATCTCATACAGATGCCAAAAATGCTGGGATGGTCACCATCAACGGGGACACTACCGACGCTTACATTAGATTTTGGTATATCCGCGCCATCGACATCAACCATCCTTTCACTCGCCGCCGCCGCCGGACGATTCGATACCTCGCGACTTTTTTTGCCAGATGGAACCATCGCAGAAGATCTACGACTTCCGTTACACTTGCTCACATCTACGTCCTCCATGACATGGACGGCAGAAACTGGGACCATCGTCCATGTAGGCCCACATGCGGCATCCATTGATACTTCTACTACTTTCCCAAACTCCCCACCTCTTGAAGATTGTCCCGGAAAGGGCATCGCTCGCCTTTCTATGAGAGCTCTGCAAACCATTGCTAACCATTTGGGGGATCCCTTAAATGGATTGGCCTCCCTTGAATTGATCCGTAAAAATGGAATATTGGAAATTTGTTGGAAATAACATATACACAGGTACACAAAAGATATACACATTTTTGTGGATAACTTTTTTTCTTGATTATTTTCTCTTAATACAGCAAAAAACCATTATCTATTGAAAGGACTCTCGCTTTGGAGTATTATATATATACACAGCCCATCTGCTGTGACGTCACCATCGGTGACAATCCGCTCTTTACTCTTGTGGTGGCGCCAAGCGTGCCGATTACCTCAGCACCTTTATAACTGAACGGGATGGACCCCCATCATTAGATGGTGGCCAATGCCATGCCTTGACTCGACCCCGTATGCACCTGTGCGTACAATGAAATCAAAAATAAAATGAAAATCTGAGGCGTCCCCAAAAAATTATGAGCCTCGGCTCATAAAGGGGCAACCGCTAGGATCGGGTCGAAGCAGCAGTTCTTTCTCTCAGCCAGGTAGTGCTTGTGTTCAAGCTCGTCGGTGGCGAATCGCCACGTATCTCGGTCCTCACGGACTACGACGATCACGAACCGCTCCCAGGCTGAAAGCTCCGGAGCCATATTTACGCATTATGCATAAGGGCCTACCGGAGCTTTTCTTTTACAAAAAATGTATGCTCGTCTAATATTTTTGCAGATTATTTTTCAATAAATACTTCAACAATATTCAAACCTTGATTTTGAAAAAGCCTATAAAATTTGTAGGCTTTGTACTCCAACATTAAAAAGCTATAATCGTTTATAAAAAAAATGTCATCTATTAAAAACACTTTTGCAACAAGCTATAATGCTCTTTTGGAGGGTATTAACTATACCTACCAGACGGCTCTACATTGACGTGTCTATCTTCTCTGGTTAGATTGTGGTATCAATTTATATATCAACATTATATATGACCATAGAAAAATTAGCTTATTTTAAGCAAAAATTACTTGAGCAGTGCGAGAGACTGACTCAGGAGCTTGAGGATTTTGGTAAAAAAAGCCCAACCAATCCGGGCAAATACGAAGCGACATATCCAGAGTCTGGCAGTAACTCCGATGATGACAACGCAATGGAAATCGCAGAATATTCGGACGATCTTTCGATTGAAACGCAGCTCCAATCTGGGCTTAAAGATACGAAGTCCGCATTGAAAGCTATAGAGATAGGGACCTACGGCATCTGTAAATATTGCAAAAAACCAATTGATGAAAAACGCCTTGAGGCACGTCCGTCCTCATCAAGTTGCATTGATTGTAAAAAAATCTTGACGCAAGAAATGTAGTCTTTTATTTTTTATAAAAACAAAAAACATGTGCGGTAAATTCGCTCCCGCTAATGTGACCAAAGTTCATGAAACGTATTCCGCTCCTCCTTGCAAGTCTTGGGCTCTGGGGAGCGGTTTTTATTTTAGATCGATGGACCAAGATACTCTTTTTTAACGGCCCAACGCGCCCTGTCGTTGGAACAGTCATTCAGACGACAACACTCCATAATTTTGGTCTGCTCGCGAGTACACCCGTCCCCTTCTTGATCATTATCGCGCTAACGGGAACAATTACATTCATCGTCGCAATTGCGATGATTCGTGAGATCCTCCTATGCCGTCCGATGCACGCCCTTCCTCTGGCGCTTATTCTTGGTGGTGCAATCGGAAATCTATTCGACCGATTCGCCTTTGGGTATGTTTTTGACTGGATTCTTCTGTTCACACACTCTGTAATCAATATAGCAGATATTGCCATCGCAATTGGAATCGTCTGGTTTCTTTTTGCTCTTGACCAACCATCAAAAACGCGTTAGCTATAAAGTAAGGGTACGGGATGGCTCATACATCATATGTCCTCCCGAATTTGTACAGCATCCGTCTTCGGACTTGATGCCCACCCAGTAGATGTCGAAGCAGATATTTCGCCAGGATTAAGTGCGTTCCTCATCGTCGGACTCCCAGATACAGCTGTTCAAGAAGCACGCGAGCGAGTTAAAAGTGCAATGAAACACACCAGTCTCGCATTCCCACGGACAAAAATCACAATTAATCTCGCACCCGCGGACGTCCGAAAAGCGGGGACGGGATTTGATCTTCCCATTGCGATCGCCATTTTAACAGCACACGGGGATCTTCCTGCCGCGGAAAAACAAACACAGATGTTTGTAGGTGAACTGGCGCTCGACGGTAGACTTCGCCCTTCCTCTGGAACCTTGTCAATTGCTCTCACCGCACGTGAACTCGGAATTACGGAGCTCATTGTGCCCACGGAAAATGCAGACGAAGCCTCACTCGTCCCAAATATTACGGTCCATGCCGCAAGCACACTTCGTTCGGTCGTCGACCATATTATGGGACATGCCGTTCTCACCGTTCTACCACAGCGTGTAATTCATCTTGGGACTGGAACACACCACACGGACATGTCTGCGATCCGCGGACAAGAGCAGGCCAAACGCGCGCTTGAAGTTGCAGCAGCTGGCGGTCACAATATTATTCTCCAGGGACCTCCGGGATCTGGAAAAACTCTCCTTGCTCGAACGCTTCCTGGGATACTTCCCCGCCTGACCATCCCAGAGACACTGGATGTTACGCGTATCCATTCTGTTGCTGGCATCCTTCCCCCTACGGGATATGTCACTGAGCGACCTTTCCGTTCACCACATCATTCTGCTTCAGGAGTTGCACTCGTCGGAGGCGGTTCTATCCCAAAACCCGGAGAAATATCTCTCGCACATCGTGGCGTTCTGTTTCTTGATGAGCTGCCTGAATTTTCGCGGACTGTCCTTGAGCACCTGCGACAACCGCTGGAAGACGGATTCGTCACTGTTTCTCGAGCACAGGGCACCGTGACCTTCCCTGCGCGGTTCCTTCTCGTAGCTGCCATGAATCCCTGTCCGTGTGGATATGCGACCGATCCCGGACGTGCATGTGTTTGTACGGCTATGCAACTCCAGCGATACACAAAACGATTATCTGGACCTCTCTTGGATCGAATCGACCTTGCTATTGATGTCCCAAAGGTTCCGACAGACAAACTAACAGATCTAGAACCTGGTGAGCCTTCGACTGCTATTCGTGAACGCGTTCAGAATGCGCGCGATCTCCAGACCGAAAGATATAAAGAGGCAGGTGTTGTCACGAACGCAGAACTCACAAGTGAACAGGTCCGGAGACTGGTCAAGCTCAAGCCCGATGCTCGTCAAATTCTACGTTTAGCCGTTGATCGATTCCGCTTATCAGCACGAGCTTATTTTCGTGTCCTCAAGGTTGGACGAACAATCGCAGATCTCGAAAGCGCAGAAGTCGTCGAAGAATCACATGTAGCAGAAGCTCTCCGATACCGAAAAATCGATGAAGTCTAATTTTGGCTCAACCATCTTACATAAAATCGATTTTAGGCTTAATAGAGCCATTTTTTCTTAAAAAACCCTTGACCAATAAGCTCTCAGCTGATACCTTTTCCGTCGCCTGAAAAGATAGGTCTTAATCCGTCGAACCTATCATAGATAATCTCGGCCCGGGCCTGTTCGTGAGCCAATTCCTTTTCTCTGCACGCTTATGGACGTCCAACGCCGATTCTGAGAGGCCTCTATCTCAACTACACTCAAACAACGCGCAACACATCTCGCCCTCATGCTCTTTCGAGCCATGCGGTCGATAAAACGTGGCCTTCAACGCGCTTTCGTCGGTATCTGGATCGCTTTTGCGCCCATCCGACGTATCCTTGTCAGACTTTTCATTCTGCCCTTGTATCGGATTGAAATCATGGCAAAATTCCGCATCCAACGTCTCGCCCTCCCAGTACGAAGCCTGATCCTTTTTTTCATAACCAACAAATTTCTATTTCACGCCATGATCGGAATCGTTGCGGTTGTCACAATCGGCGCGAACCTCCAAGGACGACAGGCTCATGCACAAAACGTTGGTCAGCACAGCATCCTCTATACCTTGGCGACTGATCAAAATACCGAAATTATAAAAGAAGTTGTTCGACCGGGAGCTGAGACAAGACACACGAACTATCTCGGTAACGGAACACTGATTCCGGTACCGCATGTTGACTTTGATTATACTGAGACCGCAAGCAACGTCACACCAAACATCGTTATTCCGGGTACGATTGCAATCCAACCGATCGCGGAAACTTCAGGCGGACCCATCATGCCCCGTACGCGTACAGAGGCATATACCGTACAAAAAAATGACACGATCGGCGGAATCGCACAAAAATTTGGCATCAATGTCGGAACGCTCCTCTGGAACAACAACCTGACGGAAAAACAATTTATCCGACCTGGAGATACGCTTAAAATCCCACCAGTCTCTGGAATCCTTGCGACAATCAAAAAGGGTGACACCATCACTAAACTCGCTTCAATCTACAACGCCGATGTGGCAGATATCATCTCCTTTAATCATCTGATGGAAGGCCAACCGCTCTCTATCGGAGCCGAGATCATGATTCCTGATGGCCGGCCGCCACGAGTCATCCATACTCCCCATACACGAGTCACAACCTATGCACCGCCAGCGAATCTTGCAAAAACATCATATGCACCAAGAAAAATCCGACGACCTGCAGCAGCAAAAACGGCGCATCTTCCAAGAAACAAGCTCCTCTGGCCAACCTCTGGACACATCATCACGCAATACTACAGCTGGCACCACAGTGGCATAGATATCGATGGCGATTATACATCACCAATCTATGCCGCCGCAGATGGAGTTGTCGAAAAAGCAGGATGGAATAACGAAGGATATGGCCTCATGATCCTTCTTGATCATCCGCAGCTTCATATGAAGACACGCTATGGCCACTCATCCAAAATATTTGTAAAAGTAGGCGATCACGTTACCAGAGGCGAAGTTATTGCTATGGTTGGAACAACCGGTCACTCAAGTGGCACACATCTCCATTTTGAAGTCTACGATCATGGCGTCCGAACTAACCCACTCCCATATATCCGATAAAATCACCGATAAAGTCACCCAGTTATCGCTGGAGATTTTAGATCCGTTGACACATCAAATAGAACTTCTTATAGTCACACGACTCCTATGCAAGAACCAATCGTCACGCGCCTCCCAAAATCGCAGATAAAAATCGACTTCGTCGTACTGCCAGAAGAAGTCAAACCCTATCTCGATGCAGCCGTGACAGACATTTCGAACACAAAGCCTATTAAGGGTTTTCGCCCAGGAAAAGCAACCTACGAAGATGTGAAACGCGCCTACGGCGAGATGCAAATCTGGGAGAGTGCTCTTGAGCGCATCGTCCGTGCGATGTATGTAAAAACGATTCTTGATCAAGGGATTGAAACCGTGGGATCACCGTCAATTGAAGTCGGCAAGCTTGTCCCAGGACAAGCGATTGAGTTCTCCGTGACGGCTAATGTGCTGCCAAATGCCGTATCGGTCGCCGATTATTCCATGCCACAGGTTGAAGAAAAGCCCCATACAGTTACCGATGCAGAAATTAACACTGCTCTTGATAATCTCCGAAAAATGCGGCGAAATGAAATCGTTGTTGACCGAGCCGCAACGATGGACGACCTTGTTGTCGTGGATCTTTCAATTAAAAAAAACAGCGTCCCAATTGAAGGCGGTGCATCTGTGGATTATCGTATTTATCTAAATGAACCAAACTACATTCCTGGATTGGCCGAGAAAATTGTCGGCGCAAAAAAAGGTAACGCACTTGAGTTTGTTCTCACTTTTCCGACAGAACATTACAATACGCAACTTGCAGGACAGCCTCTCGAGTTTACTGTAAATATCAAGGACGTTTATGCATTGCAGATTCCACCCGCAGATGATGCCTTTGCTAAGATGATTGGCATGGAATCGTTGAATGCGTTAAAAGATCTATTGCAAAAAAACCTCCAGGCGGAAGCCGACCAAAAATCCAATGAAGCCGCAGAAATTGAACTTTTAGAAAAGCTCGTCAAAAATTCGCGGTTTAGTGAGATTCCGGATCTAATCGTGACCGAAGAAATCCGTCGCATGATTGGGGAACTTGAGCAATCACTCGTACACCAAGGCGGAAATCTGAAAGATTATCTCACGAGTATAAAAAAAACCATGGATGATTTGCGTATAGACTTCGTACCGCGCGCACTTCAGCGTATCCAGACCGCCGTCCTGCTTAAAGAAATCGGCATGCGCGAAAAGCTAAGTGTAAACGATACTGAAATCGATGATGAAATCGACCGCATTCTCGCTTCACTAAAATCGGAAGACACTGAAGCACGAAAAAACGTCTCTTCCCCCGAATATCGAGAGTATGTTGCCGTACAAATGAAGAACCGGCGTGTCGTACAGCTTCTTAAAGACAAAGGTGTTAAAAAGGATTTAGGATCATGACATGAAGTTTGGAGCCCATGTTTCCATTGCCGGTGGACTTCAAAATGCGCCAGGAAACGCTGCAGCTATTGGTTGCGAAACATTTCAAATATTCACACGTTCACCGCAAGGCGGTCCTGCACCGAAGCTCCTGCCAAAAATCGTCGATACTTTTCTCATAGAATGCGCAAAATATAAACTTACGGATTGGGTCATCCACTCACCGTACTACATCAATCTTGCTTCAAGTCTCGAGAAGACGCGAAAAAATTCTATTCGTATCATTCGCGAAGAACTTGAGCGCGGTACACTCATCAACGCGAACTATGTCATGTTCCACCCAGGAAGTGCGAAGGATGTTGGATGGAAAAAGGCGATGAAGCTTTGCCTCCAGGGAATTAAAAAGGTACTGGATGGCTATCAAGGCACGACAAAGCTCCTGATTGAGATGTCCGCAGGTGCGGGTATGGTGATTGGCAATACCTTTGAGGAACTTGCAGAGCTACTAGATGGTGTTAGTAGTCTAGATCTTGGAATCTGTTTTGATACGGCTCATGCGTTTGCATCTGGTTATGATCTTCGTGACATAAAGGCCGTAGATGCGACATTTACAGCATTCGATAAGATCATCGGGCTTGAACGCCTCAAAATGTCGCATTGTAATGATTCTAAAATCGACATTAGTGGACGCAGGGATCGCCACGAACATCTTGGAAAAGGCTTTATTGGCCTCAATGGATTTAAAGCTATCGTTAACTATAAAAAATTTGATAGAGATTTTTCACTCTACTGCGAGACCGAGCCAAACGATGTTGCCAAGGATATCGCTATTTTAAAAAAATTCCGTAAGAACGCACTATGAACCGCATTACTGTCCGTGTTATTCCGAATGCTTCACGATCCGAGATCGTTGGACGTGAACTTGGCATATTAAAAGTAAAACTCGCTGCACCACCTATTGACGGTAAGGCCAACGAAGCTCTCATCAAGCTCCTAGCGGAACAGTATGATATTCCAAAGTCTATGATCCGTATCGTGAAGGGACAAACTTCAAAAACAAAAATCGTAGAGCTCCCTTAAAGAACCGGATCGTGACCGCCGGGATGCCATGGTGTGCAGCGAAAAATACGTTTACATGTCTTCCATCCACCTTTAAGAAGACCATATTTTCCAATCGCATCGTAACCATATTCAGAACATGTAGGTTCGTAACGGCATACGCGATATTTAAAAAAAACTGAAGCAATCCCATGGTCCGGCGAAAGTGTATGCTGGTATGCCACAATAAAAAGTTGCCCTATACGACGTGGTGCGTTCAGTGGATTCATACTCGTATGGCACGCTTTGCCCTATTCTTCCGTGCGCGCGGTGAGAGCCGTGCGGGCTTTAGGAGCGTCAAAGGAACCTTCTCTAATAAATGTCGAACCTCGGTAACAAGATCATCGTTCGGAATATCTTTGACCGTTGCTTGTAACACAAAAACAAGGTACACATTTTTTGGGATATCTTCCCAGAGACGGCGAATAATTTCACGCATGCGCCGTTTGGCACGATTTCGATCTACCGCTTTTTTCATAACTTTTGTTGATGTAATGAAAGCAACACGCGGCTCATCGAATCTAACTTTACATACGCGCATCGTCATATGCGGACCATACGACGATCGTCCATGGACGCCAAGCTTCGCAAAATCTTTCTTTTTAGATAGGCGTTTTGATTTTGGCAACATAGATGGTTCGTCCAATGTCTCGCTTACTTCCAACTAGTATTTTCTATCCATTACCTTCCATTTTACTGTCTGATCGGCATAATAATGTACCGATACTTCTCATCTGATCCTTCTGGGAGGATAAGTAGCGGGTTCATGGCGTCAATCTGTTTTATCCGTACTTCTTCTGATGACATTTGATCTAGTCCCTGATTCAAATACTGATAATTTAATGTAACCACATTCTCCTCACCGCTGATTTTTCCCTTTAATACGGTTTTTGTCTTACCTGTTCCCTGATCTGCAGAACGAATAGTACACGCACCGCTTACTGGATCAAATCCAAAATGGATATCATGGATTCCCTGACGCGAGAACAAACTTGCGGCAGATACAGCTTTTTTTAGTTCCACACGCTCCAAAACTGACTCTGTTTTAAAGTTCTGCGGAATAAATGCTTGATAATCTGGAAATTTTCCTTCTAAAAGCCTAGAGATTAGTTCAACATTGCCATAGGAAAGCACAAATTGATTATCCGTGAAGCTCAATTTTGCTTCCTCGGGTGTTCCTAGTTCGTCTTTGTATGCCCCTAGAATGCGAGCAACTTCGTTCATTGCCTTCACAGGCACAATTGCCTGTACAGCCTCCTTACTTCCACCATAGAGGACGAAACGCTCTGCAAGTCGATAAGAGTCTGTTGCGACAAATCCTGCAAGACCAGCATGTTCTGAATTACCAAAAAAACAATATATACCACCAAGTTCTGGACGTGATTGTGATGGAGAAACAGCAAAGGCAACCTGTCCTAATGCCCTTCGGAGATCTTGAGCTTTAATTGTATATCCATCTCCTTTTGTTAATTTTGGTAAAAGTGGAAACTCACTTGAAGGCATCCCTTTAATCACCGTCTCTTGTTCACCTGAACGAACCTCTAATCCCTCATCCGTTAGTACAAGATCAACTTTCCCAGACGGTAAAAGTGAAATAAAGCTCGTTAACAGTTTTGCTGGAACACTATATTCCCCTTCTTTTTCGATTTTTCCTCGGATCGTACATGTGACAAACATCTCAAGGTTTGTACACGACACTTGAATTGATCCAGCTTCTGTTTTTAAAAGAACATTTCCAAGAACAGGAAGATTCACATTACTTCCAGCAATGTGGTTGACGATGTTCAAACCTTGAAGAAGGTTTTCTTGTGTACAAGCAATATGCATATATGGTTTAAATTAAAAAGAAAGAGATATAAGTAATGATAGTAATAAGGGCTGTGGATTCTGTGGAAAGAGCATAAAATGCTTAATTCTCCGCATGAAAGAGTGTTTTATTATGAACAGGTTTGTGAGGATGAAAGGTGGAGATTTGTGGAGAAAAAAGAGAGGCATAATTAATGGGTTAGATTTATCCACGGATACATCACGCATCATCCACATGAATTTACAGGGTTATCCAGAGTTAATTCCTGTATAGAGTTTTTCTCGGAGGAATAAAATATCTCTGCGGAGTTGTTCGTCGGATTTTAAGAGGTTAGAAATTTTTGAACAAGCATACATCGCTGTTGTGTGATCCCGACCGCCTACATGTGAGCCGATAGCTGGAAATGAGCATTTTGCTTCTTCTCGAAGTAAATACATAGCAATCTGTCGTGGATAAGCAAGACGTTGTTCGCGGCTTTTTCCTAGGATTTCATCTAAGGAAAGATCATAGTATGTGATTACGATATCGATTAAGCGGCGCGGGGTAATGGTGCGTCTTGGGACATTTGGAACAAAGCTTTTGAGGAGAGATTGAACGGATTCAAGCGTTGGTAAAACATTTTTGAACTGGTGATATGCAATAATTTTATTTAAAGCTCCTTCTAGTTCACGAACATTCATTTGAACGGTTCCAGCGATATATCGAAGGATTTCTGAGTCTAATTGAGTCTGTTTTTCGCGGGTTTTTGTTTCGAGGATTGCAACTCGCGTTTCAAAGTCTGGAGCGGATACATCTGCGATCATTCCCCATTCGAATCGAGAGAGGAGGCGGGATTCAAGCCCTTGAATATCTTTTGGAGATCGGTCCGAAGTGATAACGATTTGTTTATTATTTTGGTGGAGCGCATTGAATGTATGAAAAAATTCTTCTTGAGTCCCCTCTTTTCCAGCCATAAACTGGATATCATCAATAAGGAGTATGTCGACAGATCGAAATGTATCCTTTAGCTCTTTACCGCGGCCGCTTCGTACGGCTTGGATATATTCATTTGTAAATCTTTCGCAGGTGACATAAAGAACGTTTGCTCCCGGAGTTGATGCGATTCGATGATGACCGATCGCATGCAAAAGATGAGTCTTTCCTAGACCAGAACCGCCATAGATAAATAAAGGGTTGTAGACATCACCTGGTTTTGCAGCAACGGCAATGGCTGCAGCATGTGCGAGTTCGTTTGCCTTGCCGACGACAAAATTTTCAAAGGTATAGCGTGGATTTAAACTTGCGTCATTTTCATGCGGGGACTGTTCGGAAGGGAGTGGAAGGGAGTGGACGTTCGTTTACAAACGTATCATCGCGCAGCGCTCTGGTTGTTTCGGTTTGTTCTATAAATTGTGACAAAGGTGTTGTATTTCGTACTTCGACACGGTAGGACACTTCGCGAAGGTTGTTTTGTGTGACGTTTCTGAGTGCCCGTACAATTGCTTCGTGATATTTCTTTTCTAGCCATGCTTTGGTGAATGTATTTGGGACCGAGATTGTGACGCGCGTGCCATCGTAGCTCGAGATGAACGTATTTTTAAACCACGTCGTAAAATTTGCTTTTGACAGGGTTAATTCAAGTTCTCCGAGTGTGGCACGCCAGATTTCATTTTGGTCCATACGAATGAGGTGCAATCAGTGAGATTTATATAGGTAGATGTCAACAGTCTAGATGATACTTGTCAAACTTGTTAATAAAAAGTGGATAACGTTGCGTTTATAATTTTTTTATAGCCACCAACGGTATTAAAAGGGATTAGTTCTTGCCAAAATCAGTAGAATCACGTACATTGCGCGCATACTCTTCAACCATATCCATCATGCCAAAGCGTACGTACCAACCAAAGAAGCGGCATTATAGCAAGGTCCACGGTTTTCGAGCACGTATGAAGACCAAAAAAGGCGCTCAAGTGCTTGGACGACGTCGTGCTAAAGGCCGTAAGCGCATTGCTGTTAAAAAAGCTCGATAAACAACGTTAAAGATAAGAAAAATCCCGCTTTTGGCGGGCTTTTTCTTACCTCGTTTCACAGGTGAGATTAGTATACACGACCTACGGATTGATGAAAAGAGTGGTTCGATCTCCAGGATGTGCATTATTTTTTTTGTCTACGAGGACGGGGAAGAGGGTGTATGTTCCAGGTCCAGGATCATAATTCCATTGGAATTCACTCGATGTACTTGAAGGTGAGATATCAGACCCTATAAGTTGGGTAGATCCGTTTGGTATTCTGAGGTATAGATCAATTTTATTGGCGTTGGAGTTGTCGGAAGAATTAACGGTAACGGTAACTGGGAATGAAACGGATGTGAGATGTGTATCATTTGGCAGATTTATTATATGGAGTGTTAACGGGGCAGGATTTGCCATAAGGTTGACTGTTATTGTTGCGTCTCCTTGATTCTCAACGTCATCGTATGCGCGGACGTCTATGTCGTGGAATCCGCGGCTGATGGAGTTCGGGAATTGAGCTGTAATGGCCCATGGTGCGGAGGAGCGGGATCCAATGAGTTTTCCCTCGCTCCAGACCTCGACACGCCTGATAATGCGTGGCGCGTTCACGACGGCAGAGACGGTGAACGTTCGTGAAGATAATTGTGCGTTTTGTAGAGGCTCCATGATCGTTACTTTTGGTTGGTTCTCAAGTGTGTGAATATTATCGGTTTGTGTTGGAGCTGTTGAAGTCGTATACCAATTATTTCGTTGTACCCAGCTCTGCACAGCCGATTCCCAGTTGGTGTATTGTGGATCTCGAGATGGATCTGTAGGTCGTGGACCGCGTGGGTCGTCTTTATCGATATAATAGAGGATATTGTGAGCTTCATGATAGGTTCGCATCTCTACGAGATTGAGCGGGGTGAGATCTGTGGCCAGCTTTCCAGTCGATTTGTCTATCTTAACTTGTACCTCGGACGCTTTGCCTTGTAATATAGGCTTGGTCGCATTGTTTACTGGTGGAGTTGGGAACGATTCTGCTTTTGTGCCATTTAATGCGCGTGACATGAAGCCTTGCCAGATTGGCGCCGCAACCGAGGATCCTTCTGCGCCGCGTTTCATCGCGTGGTCGTTATTGTTCCCAACCCAGACACCGGCTACAAGTGAGGGTGTATATCCAAGAGTCCATGCGTCGCGATAATCATTAGTTGTTCCAGTTTTGGCAGCCACGGTGCGCCCAGGGAGTATGAGGTGGCTATGCGTTCCAAAAACGTATGCCCTAGCGTTGTTATCTGAAAGGATATTCGAAAGTGTGGCCGCGACACTTGGAGGCATGACTTGGACACCATCTGGCTTTTTCCATTCTTTTAATGTTTTGCCGTGTGCATCTTCAATTTTTAAGATTGCACTTGTTGGATATTGGACGCCGCCATTGGCGAAAGCCGCGTATGCATTTGCATGCTCAAGTAATTTAACTTCGCCGCCACCCAGCACGAGGGATAGTCCAAAGCGACTACGGTCCTTAAAAGTTGTATATCCAAGCTGTTCCGCAAAATCCAGTACACGTCCAACACCGACAAGGTAGAGCATTTTGACTGCGGGAATGTTTAACGAACCTTGGAGCGCCTTGCGGACTGAAACTGGACCATGTTCTTTGAGATCATAGTCTTTCGGTTCATAATTTTTGAGGTCTGTCTTAAAGGTTGTATCTACATCCCAGAGCGTCATGTCTGGTGTGTATCCTTTGATAAATCCAGCAGCATAAACAATGGGTTTAAAGGACGAACCAGGTTGGCGAGGGCTTAAGGTTACATTAACTTGTCCATCATTTGCATTATCAAAGAAATTTTTTGATCCGACCATAGAGAGAATTTGTCCAGTTTTCGGGTCGATTGCAATGAGCGCCGCATTGGTAAAGCCATATCGCTTTCCGCGTGCATCAACACCCTTTTTTATCTCATCTTCTGCAATTTGTTGTTTCTTCCAGTCTAGTGTAGTGATGACCTTTAAGCCCTTAGTCTCGACGTATTGTTGTCCATATTTTTCTTCTAACATTGAACGGACATACATCACAAAATGTGGCGCACTGATGTTACCAAGTTTTTTTGGAACAAGCTTTTTGAGTGTATTAACTTTTTTTGCATCCTCTGCTTGCTGCTTGGTGATATATCCTTGCTCGGCCATTTGGTCGAGGATGTAGTGCTGACGTCCAACGAGAAGTTTACGATTATCTCCGTGAGATCCGGTCCCATATGGAGAATAGAGATCCGGTGCCTGTGGAAGGGCAGCTAGAAGTGCTGCTTCATCAATGGTTAGTTTTTTGGCTGATTTACCAAAATAGGTCTTTGATGCGGATTCGATACCATAAATTGTCGATCCATACGGGACTTCATTTAAATACATCTGAAGGATCTGGTCCTTGGTGAAGATTCGTTCAATCTGGAGTGAGAGGAGGATTTCTTTTAATTTTCGGCTGATACTTCGTTCATTTGTTAGAATTGCATTTTTAACAAGTTGCTGGGTTATAGTCGATGTTCCTTGGATTTGTTTTTGTTGGATAACGCTCATGATAAAGGCCCGTAGGAGTCCGCTCCAGCTGACGCCATGATGTGTATAAAAGGTTTTATCTTCAATGGCGACCGTAGCATGTGGGACATAGCTTGGAAGGTCTTGGATTTTGATTAACGTTCGATTTTGATTTCCGTGAATTTCATAAAGCAGATGCGTTCCAGTCCTGTCGTAGATGCGAGTTGTTAGGGGGACTTCTCTTGTGATGAGCGAGTTTGGGTCAGGAAGATCTCTTGAAATCCATGCGAGGACGATACTTAAGATCAATATACTTATCAAACCTAGTCCTGCGATAACAACAAAGGTTATGATAAGTCGTTTTTTCGTCAGAAGTTTCCGTCTGCGATTTTGTTTTTTTGGACGGGTTGTCACCGCTCCGTTTTTGGGCGAGAGGTGAAGGATTGGCATGGAAAATTTGGCTTAGTTACAAGCAAAAATAGGGTATACCCCTTGACAAGAATGGGCAAATCTGGTATTGTTTTGCGTCTGAAAATGGGAGACCCCTAATGTGGGAGATTAGCCAACACGATATGAATTTTCTTCAAAATGCCATCAAATTGACGCCTATCCAACGCAAAATTGTGGTGGGCTTGGTTTTTATTTTGACGCTGACGAGTACACAGGTCCAAGCAGCCTCTGCTAACGCGTATCTTCCTACGATTGCTCAGTATAATATAGGCCACGTTATGCGGGATAACGTACCAACTCAGGGATTTGTTGTGCCAGTAGATCTTAAGGGAACATTTCCAGCTGTTAAGAGTCTGACGGTGGTTCGTATCGTTCATGTGACGGTTACTGCATATGCTTCTGTTCCTGGTGAGACCGATAGCACGCCGTTTACGACAGCTGATGGCTCACATGTTCGAGATGGCATTGTCGCCGCGAATTGGCTTCCATTTGGGACACGGATTCGGATGCCGGAGTTATTTGGTGACAAGATTTTTGAGGTTCATGACCGTATGAATACTCGGTTTCCTCATCGCGTGGATATTTGGGTAGCTTCGGTTGCAAAAGAAAGTACGGTTGGATTGCGCCGCCATGTCACAATTGAAGTTCTAAATTAAATTAAATGATATAATCTCCGTCGTATGGCGGGGTTCATATCTCGACAACCACGGTGCTGGCTGGTACATTCAGCCTGCAAAATAAGACGGGGCGTGATAGCCAAGTGGTAAGGCACGGGTCTGCAAAACCTGTATTCGCGGGTTCGATTCCCGCTCACGCCTCCACGACAAAACATCCAGCTCTGGATGTTTTGTATTGATATAAGTAGTTTTTCGGTCTATTCTCAAGCTATAATGTTAGTTATTGCCCATCGAGGATTCTTTGGAAGGACTCGTACCGAGAACACGCTCGAAGCATTTTATGAAGCGACCGCACTCGGTGCTGGAGGGGTTGAGCTTGATCTTAGGCTCTCGAAAGATTGTGAACTTGTCGTCGTGCATGACACAAATCTTCATCGGATTGCCGGAAACGCAAATCGCGTTTCGGAACTTACAGCGGAGGAACTTTCACGGCTTTCGCTCCGGAATGGCGGGTCAATCAGTACTCTGAACAACGTAACCGCATCAATCCATGCGCCTATTCAGTTAGATATTGAGATTAAACAACGTGATGTGATCGAGCCCTTGATTCGTAAACTCGGAACAAGTGCGGCACTTCGAGAACGGACAATCGTTTCTTCATTCCACGTTGCTACGTTGATGCGTATTAAGGATGTGCATCCAGATGTTCGGACATTACTTCTTATTCTCCGGTGGCCACTACCGCTTCGCGGAGATCGGCTTTGGCGTCGAGTGCGAGAGCTGAAGCCATGGGGCATGGCCTTTCCGATTATCATGTTGAATCGTCGTCGTGTTGCATTTTTGCGAAAAATAGGGAATGTTGGCGCGTGGGATCAGCGGTTCACGACGGTGGAAGCGCGGAAAGCACGCCGTCTCGGTCTGGATCTTGCCATTGTGCATCACGTTACAATTGCTGCGGGTCTTGACGAGAAAAGTACTCTTGTATAAAGTGAGCTCCTTCAATTGATAAGATTGATTCTTTGTACCTTTAGGCCAGTATCACGTTAGGATAGGAGTAGTAAAAAATGCAAGAGATTCTCGCGACGAAAAAGCATGCGGCAAATCACGGGCGGCTTATCACAATGAGTCCTCGTATCGGTAGAATTTCTCAGACGCTCGGAGGTGTGAGTGACGAACGTCTCGTCATGGTGCGTCTCAACTTTGAGCGTGACTGCGCGACGCTCGTTTACGTCCTGGACCAGATTGATCTTGAGTACATCCGGATCAAGACTGATGATCCAGAAATTACCGCTGCTATCCCAGTTCCAGGACAGCCGATGGCGATTCGTTTCTTTGAGTCGCCTACGTCGAATGTCCTCCGAGATCGACGGAAGCTTATTGCTTCCGTAGACGCACTTCTTCAAATGAAGCGTGCGGACGGCCGGCTGACGCGAGGCGTCATCTTGGGAGGTTCCGCTGGGCGGGCTTTTCACGAGCAGTACATGCAGGTGGGGGGAACCGTCGAAACAGTCGGTTCAATCCGTTCCATTCGGTATGATCACCGAAGGAATATACTTGTCGGCATTAAACTGTTGGCTGGTCGTTTCTGCAGAGACGTTGTGATGTTCCCGTTGACCGCGCGGGTTGATCCAGATGAGATTCACGATCCAAAAAGGTGGACCGTGGTGGCAACCGTCTCGGATGTGAACATCGTAAGTCTTTCTGGTCTGCGTGTTCGGCCGACATCGACGGATGTCCTTGTGAACTTGCAGAATGGCGAGTGTCATCATCTTGTGATCAAGGCCTCTGGCGAGGTCATCTGGGGTCAGAAGATCGCTATGTCGCATATTGCGCTTCGTTTGATTCCCGGGTTTGGGATTTCGGGGTACGAACCACATCGCGGCGGGATCGAGTTCATGACGCTGCGCTCGTTGGAGCAGGTAAATCCGCTCGCGGTACACACTTTCTCCTAAGTTGATTCACTTCTAAAGGCCTCGCTCTGGATACGTTCCGGTGCGGGGCCTTTCTTCTTTCGTGAAAACAGGCAATGCGCTACCGTGCAGTCATGGCATCAAAAAAAGCTTTACTCATCGATGCTAATTCTCTTTTGCATCGTGCTTGGCACGCACTCCCTCCGCTTACCACGCCGGATGGAAAGCTTATCAACGCGGCGTATGGATTTACGTCGGTCCTACAAAAGATTTTGACCGCTGAGCGACCGGAATATTTGGTTGTTTGTTGGGATACGAGAGCGCCGACTTTTCGACATGAAGCTGAGCCGACATATAAAGCCCAGCGGGAGAAACAATCACAAGATTTGTATGATCAGATACCATATGTCAAAGAGATTGTTGAGGCATTTGGCGGGACAAATCTTGAACTTGATGGATATGAAGCGGATGATCTTCTTGGAACTGTTGCCAACCGATTGGCAAAAGACAAGATTGATGTTCTTATTTTGACGAGTGATCGGGATATATGGCAAGTTATCGGGCCAAAAATTAAGGTTATGGTTTTTAAAAAAGGAGTGAGTGAGACAGTTACATACGATACGGCGATGCTTAAAGAAATGACAGGACTCACACCAACGCAGATTGTTGACTACAAAGCTATGCGTGGCGACGCATCCGACAACTTAAAAGGCATTCCAGGCATTGGAGAGAAGACTGCAACAGAACTTCTTTTAAAATATAAGAGTTTGAAGAGGATTCTTAACGCCGCGCACGACACAAAGAGCGATATGGCTTCTTCTGTTCGGAATAAGCTCATTATCGGAGAAGCGTCGGCTCTTGCGACTCTTCCGCTTGTGCGTATCGTGACTGATGTACCGATTTCAGTGAAACCGTCCAAGCTCATTCGTCGTCCTGTTGATGAGAAAGCTATTCGTGAACTTTTCGTGTCATTGGGATTTAAGACACTTTTGGTGCGTGCATTCGGGAATGAATCTAAAGAACGAATGGCAAAGCTTGCAAATACATCCATTCACGTAACCACACCACCGTTGAAAGCTGCGCGTCATATCGCGTTGATACGAGCTAAAAAGCTTGAGCATAGCGAAAAAATAGAGCATCTAATTATCAAAACTGCGGTTGAGCTTGCACATTTTCTTGATCATGCTAGGGATGGGCAAATGTTGATTGTCCATCCGATTATCATGGCACAAGCATCTCTTTTTGCTGATATTTCAGAATTGGCGCTTGGTGTTGAGACTGGAAGTGCGTTGCTTGCACGGAGTATTTTTACAGATACAAAGGCATTATCTTTGCTCGTGGAAATTTTTGCGGATAGACATATACATAAAATCGGGCATAGATTAAAAGATGCGTGGCATTGGTGTCATAGTCATGGGTATGCCCTTGAAGGTATTTCGTTTGATACGCAGATTGCTTCATATCTCTTAGCTGCGGGTGAAGGCGGACACGATCTCCAGACGCTCGCAGCTACGAAGCTCAGTATCTTCATCTCCGACGGAGAAGATCGTTATTATGAAGAGGTAGACGCTATCCGCAAGGTAACGCCAATTTTGACGGATGAATTGCAATCTCAGGATCTTAAAAAGATTCTTGATAGGTTTGAGCTCCCACTCATCCCGATTCTTGGCGAGATGGAGATAGCGGGAATCTTGATCAATCGGCCTTATTTTAAGGGTCTGACGCAGGATTTTCGTGCAGAAAAATCGCGATTGGAGCAAGAGATGATAGCGCTTGCTGGTGAAGAGTTTAATCCAGCATCACCAATTCAGCTTGCGCATATTCTCTTTAACGTTCTCAAGCTTTCCCCAAAAGGAATTAAACGCGGGAAGACAGGATATTCGACAGCGGCTTCTGAGCTTGAAAAGCTCGAAGGCATGCATCCGCTTATTGTGAAGATCTCGGAATTCCGTGAAGTTACGAAGCTTTTATCAACATATGTCGAAGCGCTACCAGCACTCGCGGATGCAGACGGACGCGTACATACGACTTTTAATCAAGTAGTTACGTCGACGGGACGTCTTTCGTCGACAAACCCGAATTTGCAAAATATTCCTATTCGTACCGAGCTTGGACGTAAAATCCGACGCGGTTTCATTGCTCCAAATGGTCGACGCCTCCTTTCATGTGATTATTCACAGATTGAGCTCCGCGTAATCGCCGCACTTTCGAAAGATAAGAAGATGCTGGAGGCATTTGAAAATGGGCTTGATATTCATATGGCGACCGCAGCTGCGATTTGGCATATTCCACTTAATGAAGTGACGAAAGACCAACGGCGGGCAGCCAAAGCGATTAATTTTGGCGTTATCTACGGACAGGGGCCGCAGGGTTTGTCGAAATCAGCAAATATCTCGTATTTTGAAGCAAAACAATTTATTGAAGAATATTTTCATGTATATTCCGGCATCCGCGAATATCTCGATCAAACCAAAACGTTGGCACACGCCAATGGATATGTTGAGACATTTTTTGGACGCCGTAGGTTGATTCCAGACATTAATTCTCTTTTACCTCAATTGCGTGCAGCAGCTGAGCGTATGGCGATTAATATGCCTGTACAAGGCACGGGAACGGGTGATCTCGTAAAACTCGCTATGATTAAAATTGCAAAAGACCTCCCAGCAATTTCAAAAGATTCCCGACTCCTTTTACAGGTGCATGATGAAGTAGTATTGGAAGTGCCAGAGAAAGAAGTAACAATAGTCGCAAATGCAGTTCGAGATATTATGGAGAATATTGAGAAAATTGGATGTCCTATTGTTGTGGATGCGAAGGCAGGGAAAAATTGGGAGGAGATGAAAAAGGTGGAATGAGTTTTAGACTCCCCTTTTTATCCCGTTTGCGCTAGGATTTGAGCATGCTTATCATTTGTTCTGGACCTGATACCTGGCACGCACAAAAGAAGGCACAGAGTCTTGTTGAGGCATTTCATACAAAGCACGATCCACAGGGTTTTTCGACAGAAACATTGGCATCTGTTGATTTAAAGTCTTTATTGAATCAACTCGCGGCACCATCACTTTTTGTAAAAAAAAGAATGATTCGGTGTGATGGCCTTTTTTATAAAATGAAGATTGCGGATGTTCGTACGCTAGCAAAACGTCTGGAAAATGATGCAGATCAGACAGTGCTTTTAGTTCTTGAAGAAGAACCGCCCACAGCAAAGATTCTCGGTGAGTTTTTGAAAATTAAGCTGGTACATTATGAGTATCCGGTATTGCGAGGCATTGCATTTCGCATGTGGTGCACTAAACGAGCGAGTGAACTTGGTGTTAGAGCATCTACAGCAGTAGAGATCGCTCGGCGGATGGATGGAGATATTTGGCGTGCTGAGCAAGAATTTGAAAAATTTTCAGCAAATCCACAGGCACCAATGATTAGTGGAGAGACCGACAAAGGTTCAGTTTTTGATCTTGCTGATGCTTTTTTGACGGATCGTGTTGGTTGGCGCTCGCTTCTCGCATCTACACATGAAAGCCAGGCAATTTCTGTATTTGTTTCGCAGGCACGCTCTGCTGTTCGAGTGATGGATGGTGAGACAACGGGGATTCATCCGTATGTTGTAAAAAAATTAAGGCAGTCTCGTATTACGTCGCCATTACGAAAGTTTATGCGTACGCTATGTGTTCTTGTCGCATCACGGCAAGGTTTTGTAGATCCGAAAGAAGGTCAGACAATACTTTGAAATAAAAAATCTCCCCGATTAACGGGGAGATTTTTTGTTGATTGCCTTTGTAAGAGATGATTTTCGGCGTGCCGCTTTGTTCTTTGAAACAACGCCAACCTTTGCTGCCTTATCGATTGCTTGTTGAAAAGCACGTGAGATCTCCTGAGATTCTTTTGCCTTGCCTTCTTTGAGAAGATCTCGGCTTTTTTTCAAAAGATAGCGGATATGGCGCTTAATACGATCGTTATGTGCTGCGCGTTTTTTATTTTTGCGCAGATCTTTTATAGCGGCGTGCTTATTTGGCATAGTGTGACGGAATTATACGGGTGAATGTAGGCGTTCGTCAAGGGTGCTAATGATTATTGGATTGACGAATCCAACGTGTGATAGTACTATTTTTTCGCTACTTTTAGTTAGGCTGAGACGAATACGGAGATCGTAATATATTTTACGACACATGTCTCCATAGTTCAAGGGAAGAACGAGGGACTCCTAAGCCCTAGATGGTGGTTCGAGTCCACCTGGAGACACCAGCCAGGTATATTAGGCTCATGATACCAACGTCCGTGTTCCCTCAGCGCTTTTAGAAGTTGTGAGATGTTTCATATAGAATATCTTAATTAAAACATGGGCTGATAGCTCAGTTGGTAGAGCGCTGCATTCGCATTGCAGAGGTCGGGGGTTCGACTCCCCCTCAGTCCACCATCGTTTGTTATTGATAACAATTTTCAATATATTTGGATTAACAAGATTTTTTGTTTCACGTGAAACAAAAAATAGAGACTTTACGTTAGCTATTTTTTGGTAATTCTCTTTTTCGTTTTCAATGTAAATAATACATGGCGGCTTTATATATTGTGGCGAAAATTACATTTTTTAAGATGGAAAATGAAGGTGAATCATAAGATGCTATGGAATCTTGTTAGATGTTGTTTCGTAAATTCTTAAAAGTTTTCAATACCATAGGCATATGCTCTTCTTCCTTTGTGTAGAGACATACGTTCTTTAATGCTTCCAAAGGATGATTTATTTGTTTAGGTGATATTTTTAGACTTTGGCAGGAGTTTACTAATCTAGGATCTAGA
>QIKL01000030.1 GCA_003231955.1 Candidatus Uhrbacteria bacterium
GGGTTCAACTGTCAGTTGAACTAGCTGCCTGTAACGCTCCTTTGCGTTTGCGACCCCTCTTCGAGTTTGCGAAGGGGGGTCTTTTTTTTATAGACATTCCCTAGTTTTCTTGACACCTTCTTTTGAAGATGGTAACTCTTCCTATCCGTTCTTTTTGGTTTTGAGGTAGATTCTTTCACAACTGGAGGCAAAAAATGCGAATTATATTGTTTTCCGTAGGAATGCTCGTGGCTATTTTTATAGCCGCTTGCAGCAACGAGGCCATGACTCTTGATGGTACCGGAGGTACGGCAGATAGTGGCGCTGGAGCTGGCGGAAGCGCTGGAACCGCCACGGCAGGTTCTGGCGGAAGCGCTGGGGCAGCCACTTCCGATAGTGGCGCTGGAGCTGATTCTGGTGATTCGGGCTTCAGCTGTATTCATGTCGTTTGTCCAGCACATTTCAGCTGCGTCGTTAAAACCAACGGTGTTGCTTGCGTCGCCGTTACTGATGGTGGGACACCGCCTGTGTGCCAGGATGGTACGACGGCGGCCTGTGCGACATCGTGCGCCTCCATCGGAAAAACGATATGTTTAGCGCATCAATGGGGCGCATGCGTCCCGCCGGTCGAAACATGCGACGGCAAGGATGACGACTGCGACGGCGTGGTTGATAATGGTTGTACTCTTTCGGGAGTATCAACCGTCGTCTATAAATACCAGCTTCCTGCTGGTATGACGGCGAAGACAATTACCGTTTTCGACGAAGCGCTTGATGCGCAAGGGGATCCGCTTCCGCGCTTGACGCCCTTTGGCAGTACTGACGCGGACGAGCGGTATGTGTATGGTACCGCCACAGACACTACAAACGGGGGCTGTTTCGCCAGTCTCACAGGTCTCATTGAGTGCACTGTGCACAGGCCGACCTGTGCTACAATTAAAGCGAACGTTGATGTCCAAATCGCGGACACGCAGAACTCAAGTTTTGAGGCCTGCGATTCGGCATCAGGACACATCAAAGGCTCCTTTCAAGTCTGGGTCAATGGAAAAGAGGTGAAGCCTCTTTCGACCGAACCGTGGTGGAGCCCAGCACAAGAACCTTTCTGTAAGGTCGTCTTTCACACGCCTTGTCCATAAGTCTCATTACTCTCATCCGCCCCAGTCACACTCGTGATTGTGGCGGATTTTCTTATCTCCTTATTTCAAACATTCGTGTTATGATCGCATCATGTCTCAACCATTCGACGGGATCATCGGCCATCAGGCTATCCTGCGAATTCTAATGTCCGCTGTTGCAAATCCGGCAAGTTCGTATATATTTGTCGGTCCGATGCGCGTGGGGAAGCGGACAATAGCTGAACGATTTATCCGTATACTTCTTAGCCTTGCGCCAAGTGATCCACATTGGCAGATCCATCCAGATCTTATCGTAATCCGTCCAGCGGAAGGTAAAAAGTTTATATCTGTGGAACAGATTCGGGATTCACGTGAGTTTATATCGTTACGTCCGTCCCGTGCAGACCGTGTCGTGATCTATATTCCGCAGGCGGATCGTTTAAATGGATCTGGGATAACAGCGCTCTTAAAGGTTGTGGAGGAACCTCCGGCTGGTGCAATTTTTATTTTTGTTACGGAAGATCTTGATGGTATTCCAGAAACACTTCAAAGCCGATCTGTTATTTTGCCCTTTGGCCGCGTATCCGTTTCCGAAATCTCCACGGCGTTAATCGGTCGCGGTATGTCTGCGAAAGCGGCAAATAATTGTGCTATTAATGCTCATGGGGTACCGGGTTTGGCTGTGGAACCTATTGTTTCATCCAGTAGGGGAGAGATGTTTGTTCGGGGATTTCTTCAGGCGCGTTCGGCGGGTGCACGTCTCGCTCGGATAGAGGAAGTGAGTGCGGCATGTGACGCCGAAGATGATCCGACAGCTGCATGGAAAGAGACATTGCTCGAATCTATGCGCGAAGCGGGAGCACATCTCACCGATGATTCGATTATTGCTGGTCCACTTGGCGTAGCTCTTCTTGCCGCGATGCACTTTGCTGGGAGCGCGATTCCGGCACGTGCTCCGTTGGACGCTTGTGCTGCGCGCCTTGCGCTTAATCCAGTTGGACTCTTTGCAGATCTTCAGCCTGATCATGTTACGTCTGCCTTTTCTGCGTTATACTGTGATGCAGACATTCACGTTCTATGATCAATAAATAAATGTCCGCTGATTCTTTTTATATGACACGATATTTGACAGGACGTTTTTCATTCGCCGCGACGATTTTAGCACTAGCGTTACTCGGAGCTGGGTGTTTTGGCGGTGGTACTAAGGGGCCATCCGGACCCAATGGGGGTGTTTGGAAAACCGCGGATGGCGGTCAGACATGGGTGAATGAAAAAAAATACGTTAGCGGTCCGAGGGTGAACAATGCAGGGGCGACATTTAAAGTTGTTTCTATGGCGTTTGATCCAGAAGATCATAAGACTATCTATCTCGCGACTGCGGATATAGGGGTTATGTATTCGCTTGATGCGGGAAACTCTTGGCGTCAGGCGCCAATCGCGGGCGTTTCGCGTGTGGAGTCTGTTGCCGTCGATCCTAAAAATAAATGCACGGTTTATGCCGCGGCGGCAAATCGGATGTACAAAACGAAAGATTGCGCTCGTGACTGGAAACAAATTTATTTTGAACCGCGCTCTAATATTTCTTTTACACGCATTGCGATTGATTGGTACAACCCGACTATTCTCTATGCGGGGACATCGGATGGAGATGTCCTTAAATCCACAGATTCGGGATTATTTTGGCAAAAGATCAAGCGCGTGGACGGGATTGCGATTACGGGGATCGTATTTGATCATACAGATTCACGCATTATTTATGTCGCGACCAATGGTGAGGGTATATGGAAGACATCTGATGCAGGAGCGACGTGGACACAAATTAAGAAGCAATTTGGTGAAAATTATAGAGATGCACGTCGGGTGATCCAGCTTGTTATAGATCCAATTAGTGAACATACGCTCTATCTCGTATCCAAATATGGCATCATCAAGTCGACTGATGGCGGTAACACATGGACAGCATTTAATCTCACATCGCCTCCAGACACGGTGAAGATTAAAGCAATGGCGATTGATCCTAAGAATAATAAGAATATTGTCTACACTGGTGTTTCAACACTCCAGTTTTCGACGGACGGAGGGAAGACATGGGCAGCAAAGAAACTTCCAACGACACAGATTGGCTCTGCACTCCTCATTGATCCGATAGATACATCCGTAATTTATTTAGGGACGACAGCGCCGACGAAGCGATAATTCCTCATTTTTGATTTTGGGTATTTTTTGATTTTTTCGCTTTAATCGTCATATTTTTGACGGGTTGATTGACGATTCGGCAAAAAAATGGAAAACTATGCTTACAATTTATATATGGCAAATCTCGTTGATAATGCGCGGCCGGACTTCCAAAAAGCTGTAGACCATCTGAGGAAGGAACTTAAGAATATCCGCAGCGGCCGGGCGAATAGCGCGATTGTTGAGGATATTCGCGTGGATGTTTACGGTCAGTCCATGGAGCTGAAAACCGTCGGAGCAATTTCTATTCCAGATGCAAAGACGATTCAGATTGAACCGTGGGATAAGGGTGTCATAAAAGATGTGGAAAAGGCGCTTATCGCCGCGAATCTCGGTATGGCTCCAAATGTCGCGGGTATGGTAATTCGTCTGAATATGCCGCTCATGACTGAGGAGACGCGCAAAGAAGCGGTCAAGGTTATTTCACAAAAAGGAGAGCAGGCGCGTGTCTCAATCCGCGTCGTTCGCGAGGCTGTCCGTGACGATCTCGAAAAAGATGAAAAAGATAAAAAGATTTCAGAAGATGAAAGATTTCGTTTGCAGGAACAGCTCGACAAGCTTGTCAAGGAGTACAACGGAAAGATCGAATGTCTGGTGAAGGATAAGGAGCAGGAAATGCTAAAGGTCTGATGATAAAAAAAGTATGTCTATCTCCCAAGAGAAAAAAATGGATCTCTTAGTATCATTCTGCAAGCGACGTGGATATGTATATCCAGATTCGGAGATCTATGGCGGTTTCGCCAACGCGTTCGATTTTGGTCCGTACGGCACGGAGCTCAAAAATAACATTCGTGATGAATGGTGGAAGCGGTTCGTGCATATGCGCACCGACGTCGTTGGTGTGGATACGCCCATCATCCAGAATCCAAAGGTCTGGGAAGCATCAGGTCATCTGCAAAATTTTTCAGATCCGCTCGTCGAATGCAAAAGATGCCACCACCGATTCCGCGCGGACCATCTGCTTGAAGCCAGACAATCAGAGCCGGGATATGACAAGGAGGCTCCGGTAGATCTCAAGGATGTTCGTTGTCCAGAATGCGGTGGTGAGCTGACTGATATGATGTATTTTAATCTCATGCTGAAGACATCTATCGGTGTGAGGGAAGATGCTGCTTCCGTTGCGTATTTACGTCCCGAGGCGGCTGTTGGCATGTTTACAACATGGAAGAATATTCGCGACAGCATGCGCGTCAAACTTCCGTTTGGCATCGCACAGATTGGTAAGGCATTCCGTAACGAAATCACGCCGGGGAATTTTATTTTTCGTACACGGGAATTTGAGGTGATGGAAATTGAATATTTTGTGAAACCTGATGATGCTTCGCGCGCGATCGATATGTGGCTGGAAGCATATAAAAAATGGTGCACTGAGGTGTTGCGGCTTGATCCCGCGCACGTTCAGTATCGTGAGGTTCCTGAAAGTGATCGAGCTTTTTATTCTGCCCGCTCCATTGATCCAGAATATGCTTTTCCCTTTGGGATGAATGAGCTCGGCGGGCTCGTAAACCGGACCGACTATGATCTTTCGCGCCACCAAAAATACTCCAAACAAGATTTGCGCTGGCTTGATCCAGAGACAAATCAAAAGATTCTTCCCTATGTAATCGAACCGACATGGGGACTTACTCGAAGTGTGTTGGCGGTACTCTGCGAGCATTTGGATATTGATGAGGCCGATACGTCGGACGGTGATAAGGAGCCACGAATGGTGTTGCGGCTTCCACCGAGACTCGCACCAGTCAAAGTTGCGGTTTTTCCTCTTCAAAAGAAGGATGCAATGACCTCTACCGCTAAAAAGCTTGTTGCAGCATTCCACGCTGCGGATATCGTTGTGGAATATGACGACAGTGCTTCAATTGGCAAGCGATATCGACGGCAGGATGAGATTGGTACACCGTGGTGTCTTACTGTGGATGTTGAATCCGCATCCGATGCCTCTGTTACGGTCCGTGAGCGTGACTCAATGTCCCAAGAACGTATCGCGTTGAACGATGTCGTCGCTTGGATTCACCAACATATAATATAATTAAAACAAATGAAACCACGACCACAAAAACTCAAAAATGGGATGTCCGTCGTCCTCGTGCCTCAAAAAGGTGCAAGTTCAATGACGTTGTTTGTTCTTTGCCGAGTCGGATCACGGTATGAGACAAAAAATATCAATGGCGCATCGCACTTTATCGAGCATCTGATGTTCAAAGGCACCAAAAAGCGTCCGACCACCGAGATCCTGACTCGCGAGCTTGACCGGTACGGTGCGGAATACAATGCTTTTACGGGGAAAGATCTCACAGCGTATTATATTAAAATGGATGCAGCAAAGACGGATCTTGCGATTGATATGTTGCATGACATGATTTTTCAGTCGGCCTATGCTTCAAAAGAAATTGAACGCGAACGCGGCGTCATCATCGAAGAGATAAATATGTACGAGGATAATCCACGAATGCATCTCGAGGACCTACTTGAAGAAGCATTATTTCCGAATTCAACGCTTGGATGGAATATCGCTGGACCACGTAAAAATATTCGTACAATGTCTCGCAAAGAACTCGTCGGCTACCGTGATGCGTATTATCTTCCGTCGCGTATAACGGTCGTTGTGGCTGGCAAGATTGTCCCAGACATTATGACGATGTTGCAAAATACTTTCGGGTCTGTAAAGCGAGAAGATGGGTTGGATACACCGTTTAATCCCTTCGTGCCGCCGAAGCGCATTACGGATCCTATCCGCTATCAAGAAAAGAATACGGAGCAAGTTCAATTTAGTCTTGCATTTCATGGATTAAAGCGCGGTGATCCAGACATGCCCGCGGCCGTGCTCCTTGCGACAATTCTCGGTGGTAGCATGTCTTCGCGATTATTTATTCAGATCCGCGAACGGCGTGGTCTCTGTTATTCAATTCATGCGTCACATCAGCCGCTGGAGGACGTTGGGGTATTTTCCGTTTCTGCAGGACTTGAAAAAAAACGTTTCCCCGAAGCAGTAAAAGCTATCATTGCCGAACTTAAGAAGCCCCTGCGTGAGCTTGTTACCTCGGAGGAGCTTCGCCGCGCGAAAGATCATATTCGCGGAAAGACAATGCTTGCCTTTGAGGATTCGGCAAGTCAGGCGGAATGGTATGGTCAACAATGGACTTTTCAGCGTAAGATTGAGACACCAGAAGAGCGGATGAAGCGGTTTGAGACAGTAACGTTAGAACAGATTAAATCAGTAGCAAAGCGGATTTTTCGGCCGGAATATATGGCTGCCGCCGTTATTGGACCTTTCGGAAAAAAAGAAAATGTTGTAAAACTGATCGTATGGTAATTATATTAGTATGAAAAAACTTCTCATCGCAAACTGGAAGATGCATTATGGCCCGATTAAGGCGGGAGCATGGATTCGCGCATTTCGCCGTGAGCGGCTTCCGAAGGAACTCGATATCGCCGTCGCTGTTCCATTCGTGTCGCTCGCAGCTGCACGGTCGTCTTTGGGACGTGCATCTATCCCCGCACTCGCAGCGCAGGACGTATTTTGGAACGAGGAAGGCGCGTTTACTGGAGAAATCTCGCCAGGAATGCTTTTAGAGTTTGGGACGGAGTATTGTATTGTTGGACATAGCGAACGGCGCCAGTACTTGGGGGAGACGGATGAGATGGTCTCAAAAAAGGCTGCGGCAGCGCAGAGATCTGGAATCTCACCAGTAATTTGCGTGGGAGAAACTAAGATTCAGCGCGCGCGCGGCGAAGCGTCAAAGACTGTTCGTTCTCAAATCACGGCAGCTGTTTCACAGTCCAAGTCCGAAGGGAAAGCGCCACTCGTCATCGCGTATGAACCGTTGTGGGCCATCGGAAGTGGCAAATCATGCTCGCCACAGGATACAAAAGAAATGCATACGATAATCCGGAGTGTTTTAGAAAAGAAACTTGGCAAGGCCGCTTCGGCGGTGCGTATTCTCTATGGCGGATCCGTAGATGTACGGAATGTCGCGGAATATATGACCACAACTGGTGTGGATGGTGCACTCATCGGCGGTGCGTCTCTTGACCCTCGAAACTTTGGTCTGCTATGTCGTGCCGCTTTGCCGGCATAGGATTTAATATTTTAAGGTGAGAAACGAGGCAAAAAACATCTGGTCTTCTGACGGTTGACTCTCCCTATGCTTTATTGGATTACTCTTCCGATTGCCGCTGCCGCATTCTTCGTCATCGTGGTTCTCTTTTTGCGCCATTGGAAGGAGATTCGTCTGTTGGATCCGGGTTCGATTCAGGAAGAACGCGAACGACGGAAACGTGATGAATTAGTACTTCAACGCTTTGAGCGGATGACACACCAAAAGTTTGCGCCATTTAAGGCGCTATTTCTCGGTGTCATTATAGGGATAAAAAAGTCGTATCACAGGGTTTATCTTCGTTTGGTTAGACTAGAACGATTTTACACCCAGGCAAAGACACCGTTTGCGTTTATTGCGCCATCGGTCAAAGATCGTCTCAAATTGCTTTTGGATGAAGCACGGTCACTCGTGCGCGATACAAAGTACGCGGACGCTGAGCGGAGGTACCTTGAGGCACTCTCTATTGATAAGCGGTGTTGGGATGCATATAAAGGCCTCGGGAATATCTATCTCAAACAAAAAATGTACAACCAGGCGCGTGAGACATATGAGTTTCTTCTTCATCGTAAGAAGGCGGATGATGTCGTATTCGCTGCTCTCGCCGAGATTGCGGATGCAGAAGGAAATACGTCGGGTGCTGAAGATCTCCTCCGTCGCGCGCTTGAGTTTCGTCCGCGTTTACCGCAACGCCATGCGAAGCTGGCTGAATTTTATTTGGAGCATAAACAGCCGGCTAAAGCTTGGCCGTTTGCGAAGCGCGCATTGGAAATGGATGAGAAATCTTTAAAGTATGTTGAATTATCGATGGAAACTGCTATACTTCTCGGCGATCGCATTGAGGCCCATCGGTGCTTTGATCGGTTCCGATTGTTATCCGATGATCAGACGAAGATCCAAGCGATTAAGGATAGGATTGATGCGCTCGGAGAGGGTTGTCATCCGTGACCGAATTTGGTATAAATGCGCAACGATGAACAGTATGCCGTTGTAGCTCAGCTGGTAGAGCATCTCCATGGTAAGGAGAAGGTCACCGGTTCGATCCCGGTCAACGGCTCCATGGGTAGGTACCGAAGCGGTCAAACGGGACAGACTGTAAATCTGTTGGCCTTGTGCCTTCCAAGGTTCGAATCCTTGCCTACCCACCAGTATCAAACTTTCGGATTTTTTCCCGATTGATTCGGTGGCGCGTTGCGCCGCAAAGTAGGCAGGCAAAGGGTTTCCGCGCGCTTCGCACGCGTCCAAACGGAGGTTCGAGCCAAAAATTTTTTTGGCTATGATCTTTTTCTCAAAAAGGTCATCATCACTTGCGATTTTGACGAGGTTTGAAGCGACTTTTATCCAATTCTGGAACGGTTTGAGCCAATCATTCTGCTTTTGCTCAAGTTTGTATATTTGCTCCTCCAGTGACTTCTTTTCAGAAAGGAGTTTTGCTTTTTTCTCGCGATATACTTCTCGTTCAATGTCTTGCTCCAAATAACCGTCAAGAAGTCGTTGGAGCTTGATTTCAATACTTTGTATTTGCTTTCTCACTTCTTGAACAAAATCAGAAACAGATTGGGCGGATTTATCTTTGTCTCGCTCTGCCATAACAAGCAATTTCTCCGTCCAATCTTTTCGAAAAGAAACTTTTTCAATATTGGAAGACTTTGCGAAGTTCCTGCAGGGTCTTTCTCCACAATCACAATCATGAAAGGAGAAACTATGACAACAGCACTTATCCTGATCGACTTCATCAACGAGATCGTTGATGAAAAAGGGAAGTTCGCGGGCAAGGGTTATCCGGCGTTTGTGAAAACGCACGGCGTACTCGACAACGTGAATGCGGCCATCGCGAAAGCGCGAGCGAAAAAATATGCCCGTCATCTTTGTGTGGGTCGGCTTCTCGAACGACTATCGCGAATGGCCCGAGTCCTCCCCGCTCTTTGGAGCCGCCAAGAAGTTCGGCGCGCTTCAGCTTGATACGTGGGCGACGGAGATCCACGAGTCTTTGAACAAGACCGACGCGGACTTTCTCGTGACCAAGCACCGCGTCAGCGCGTTCTACGCGACCTCGCTTGAGGCGATTCTTCGAACACTCAAGGCGGACACCATCCTTATTGGCGGTGTCGCGACAGACTTGGCCGTTGCGTCAGCTGCCCGGGAAGCGCATGATCGCGACTACAAAGTAGTGGTACTTGAAGATCTCTGCGGTGCCGGAAGTGAAGAAGACCACGCACAAGCGCTTCGTCTTCTCGCCAAGGTCGCAACGGTCGCCAAAAGCACCGATGTTCCTGAGTTGAGCTAGTTTCAGCTCACAAAACCAAACGGGCTCTGTGGATACTCTCCACAGAGCCTTTTTTTCTTTCCGCAAAAATCCGCCGCGCAGGAGGGTGCGGGAGGAAATGCGCGGAGGATACTTTTTGTTTTGCTCTACGAAAGCCGTTTTTTATGTTGTAGTGGAGTAATGATGCACTTAAAACACTATAAACTCAAATGTGTTAATGAGGACTTTCGGGTGACCGAGGTGTCACTAATGCCAAGCCTGACTTCCAAAAAACCTCATCAATTTACTTATATTTGGGTCCAAAAATCTGGATTCACTACTTTTGATATTTTAGAACAATTAAAGGGTTTTTTTAATTTGTCATTCGAGGATGTAGTCAGCCATGGTTTAAAAGACGAAGATGCTATCATAGAACAGCTCATCTCAGTCAAGAAAATTATAAAAGACAAAAATGTTACAGCTTTCAATAAGAAATATAGATCAAGAGAAAAATTTTGTCATATTAAGCATATCGTTGGCTACGGGAATGAGGCCATAATGAAAAGGATGCTCCACGGAAATTCATTTAGAATTGTTGTTAGAGATCTGGATGATACTATTGCAGAAAATTTCTTAAGTCATATTTCTAACCAAAGACATTACTATTTTATTAACTATTATGACAATCAACGATTTGGAATGCCTGGCGGCCCATACAATACCCATTTGATCGGTAAAGCTATTGTTAAAAATAATTGGAAAAAAGCCTACCAACATATTAAAAACTCAGATAATATTCTTCCTAATTTTGCAACAAAAAAGAAAACAAAAAAGAAAAATATTATCGATTTTAAAGAGATATTTAGGTTTATGAATCCGAAGAAGGTTTCTTTTTTCGTCTCTTCTTATAATAGTTTTTTTGTGGAATAGTCAAGCCTCATCAATAGTTAATAAACATACGAAAAGCAAGAAACATCCTTTTGAAAATGTTGGGGATTTACATATTCCGACAGCACAATCATTCTTATGTCCAAGTATCTGGATGCAGACGGACATGAATTTACCACACAAGAGTTTATGACTAAACTGAAAAAGAACAGCAGAAATATCATAGTTGCGACTACGATATATGCTCGTAACTTAGAAAAAGATGAGCTGAATAAGAATAAAAAGAAACTAGCTCTTTCTTTTTTCTTACCAACCGGTAGTTATGCTACCATGATAATTAAGCAGATTTTCTTGAGATTAAACAAATAAGTTTTATGGATAAAAATATTGAAATAGAAATACGAGGTCCGCTATCAAAAGAAAAGTTTAATAACTTGGTGCTTTTTTTTGATAAGAAAGGCAGAAAGCTAACAGAAAAAGACAGAATTCTCATTGATTATTCAACCTTCTTAGAAGGGGGGGTTGAAAATAGAAAGAAGGACATACGATTGCGTGTAACTAACGGCATTCCGGAAATTATAGTAAAGCTTGGCAAGTGGGGGGGTACTGATCAGCGCAAAGAACTCTCGGTTCTTACCAATCCTAACAGTTTTGATACCCTTGTTGAAATTTTTGGTGAACTAGGGTTTAGCAAAGGTATGCTGTGTGCACGAAAAAGTAAAGTTTATGAATATAAAGGGGTGGAGTTTGCATTGGTTGAAGTACCAAATCATAGCTATTATTACGAGGCGGAAAAAATGGCACATGAAAATGAAAGCGCTGAACAAATAACCGAAGAAATCAAGAGAGTGTGTTTAGATCTTCAACTCGAAATGTTTGATCAAAAGACCTTTTTTGAATATATTGACAAGCTAAATAAAGAAGCAAATGAAGTATAGTCAAAATTACTTTAAGAACAGATTCGGATTGTAATCTAAAAAAACGAGTGGCAAGTTTTTTAAATTCACCACTCGTGTATCATTGCCGTTATCCATGATGACCTCTCACAAAGACTCTCCCTCGGATTATCTTATGAGCTGGCCTATTGTGGATGACTGCATATCGAGCAAACTCTTGACCGCAATTGGGGCACTTTAGGTCGCCTTTAGTGTAATCCGACATGATCATGTCGGCATAACACTTTATGAGCGTCCCGCCACCCTCTTTTTTGTAGCGGTAGAGCAGACTTGTACACTTAGTGCAATGTATTTTGATCGTGTATGTTTTTCCCATGATTTTTCCCTTTCAGAAAGATGCCTTAATGGCATCAAATTTGGGAGGACATACTCCGACACACGCATTGCAAGAAATACAGTTGTCGGCGATCACCGCGAGGAGTTCTCTGTCAGCGCGACGAATCATTGTCAAGGCATCAAAAGCGCAAGACTGAATGCAAATTCCGCAGCCTGTGCACTTTTCTTCGATCACGACCGGACGTGGCGACGAAAAATGATGCTCTTTTGTACTGTCTAGTGTCAACCCGACAAGATCTGCAAGCGAGGCATACTGGGGATTCTCCGCGAGAAACTTCTGAAGTCCTGCTGTGATGTGCTTGAAGACGGTTGGGCCCTTCAATGCCGGCGCGGTGTAAAGCTGTACCGCACTTGCGCCTGCCATGAGCATCTGGACGACATCGTCGGCTGTGAAGATTCCACCACATCCGACAACTGGAATGGTGAGGTTCTGTGAAAGTCGATGCACACACCATAGGGCGATTGGGAAAATTGCTTTTCCCGTCATCCCGCCACCACCACCCTTAATACCGAGCTTAGATCTGGCGGTTTTGACGTCAATCAACATTCCAGGACCGATACTGTTCGTGCAGACAATGGCATCAGCTCCCAGCTCCTGGGCACGCCCTGCCATTGAGAACAACAGGTTCGAATATGACAGCTTGATCCAGATAGGCGTCTTCGTGATGTTCCGCACCTTTTTCATCAATTCTTCCAGGTGAAGCACATCAATGTTCAAGTTGCCATGCAGTGCGCCAGAGTGCGAGCAAGAAATGTTAATCTCGTAAGCATCGACATTGAGCTTGTCGAAGGCCTTGACCAAAGCGCAACAACTCTCGAGGTCGCGACCGGAAAGCGAAACAATGATCGGACAGCCAGTATCTTTTACTTGGTGCACACCACCATCTCGCCATTCAGTCCACGGCTTCTCGTTGCCCCATTCGCAGTTGAGCATGTTGTCTTGCCCGAAAACTGCGTAACGCGGGACGGTGATCTTTGAACGATCCGGTGGTACATGTTGTTTGAGCGAACGAGTGACCATACCTGAGCAACCGTACGGTTGAGCTTTCTTGAAGAACTCCGGCGTTTCTGTGATGTATCCAGAGGCTAGCAGCAAAGGTGTCTTGAGATTTACACTTCCTACTTGAGTTTTGAGAGACACAGCTATCTTCCTTTCTGGTAGGTGTGGGGTTAAAATCGCGAGCACTTCTTCAATGACCGTATGCTTTCTTGCTTCGGTAATTTCAACTACCGAGGTGAACAGTGATTTTTGCTGCAGGATTGTCCTGATTTCGCCTTCGGCCATCGCAACTCTTTTTTCTATCTCTACCAAGCTTTCTGTCTTTCGTATAACAGTAAGCCTTTTGTGAAGCAGAGAAATATCAAAGGTCACGAAACCAATAGCGATGATTGCTGGGTTGATTTTGAGTGCTTTCGAAATATTGTCTGGATGCAACTCAGTTAGCTTGATGTCATCGGTCGGAAGCAGATCTTCCATTCTAAGGCCATAACGATACCCGAAGAGATTTTGGATTAACACCAACTCACCGACATCAGCCATATGCCTAAATTCAGAAACTGAAACATTGGTTCTGTTCCCACCGACCTGCTCGTTCGTTCGCAGGGGGCGGGTAGTGAACCATTCCAGCTCCTGAATACACGGGTAAAGCCGTAGTAGCTGTTTCTTGACGTAACCCTTGCCGATTCCGGAAGGGCCACTGAGAGCGATAATCATCGTACCCCTCCTTTTTTTTGGTTGTGAAAGAACTTTTCATCTCCTTGGGGACATCCCATGGATTTACACTACTATAACGTAAAAACCATTTTCGTAAAGCAAAACAAAAAGTATCCGCCGCGCATTCCTCCTGCAAAAATAGTTTTGCTTTGCCTCGTCCGTATTGTAGTCCACCACACCGCCCGAATACTTGGAGGGCGGAACCGAGCAGAAAT
>QIKL01000019.1 GCA_003231955.1 Candidatus Uhrbacteria bacterium
GATGCCTCGGATATTTGAAGTTGATCTATCGCCTTTTGTTGCGCAAAAATCTGTTGTGTCGCGTGTGTCATCCGGCCGATCAGAGTCGAAAATGTCGAACGAGAAGTCGAGAGCGTCGATGAGCTCGCAATCTCTGCCAAAACTTGAGTTGAACTCGTCACCATTGTTGAACTCGTTGTAAGAAGACCCGCATCGACTGAGACGCTATCACCCACATCCGAAACCGCCTGCGCGTGATCTTTAATTGCCTGCGTAACATCTACCACAGGTACACTTCCCTTTGACTGCTGTTGTGTCGCTGCCAAAATCTCAATCGCCTTCATACCCGTATCTGCCGCCGCGGACTGAGCTTCGGTCAGTTTCTCTTTGCCCTCTGGCGCAAGCTGGGTTTTCGTTTGTTGAAGAGCGTTGATCACATCCGTACTTTTCTGATCCACAAGCTTCGCCGCGGCCGCGGTCGTATCGACTGATGCGCTCTGCGCGACATCGCGGAGTTGCTGTTTAAGCGTGTTGAGATCTTGTTTAAGGATCTCCGCTGCCTGAACCACACGATCTGGATGTGCACGATCGCTCGCGACCAGCTTTAAATCTCTAACACGTCGACTCGTAAACTCGGTCTTGAGTTTGAGCTGTTCTTCTTTGACTGGCGTAAACGCCAAACGAGCCTGCTCCGTCGCAAGCTTTACACTATAAAGAAAATCACCAGGCAATGCATGCTCTGCCGCAGACACAGAAACAACCGAACCGCCGGCGAGAACAAACACGATCAACGCAAAAGCAATCGCAGGACGCCGGAGCCACACACCAAACTTCCGAGGAGCAAACGCATGAAACGCGGCGCGTACTCGCTCTAAAATCGTAATCTCATGCGACTCTGGAAGATCCCGCGCAACGCGAGTCCGCAGCGTTTCTCGAGTCGCACGAACCCAGGCCGCATCGGGAACGATGTGCCGCGAGGTCGTGCGCAAATCACGCAGACGGCGATGGATCTTAGAATTCATGACGTAGGTTTCTCAGTCTCTAACTCGCTTAGTGCCTTCATGGCCCGCAAATAGATCACGCGGACCGTTCCCGTCTTCTTCTCCAGAATCTCCGCAATAAGAGAAAAGGGAAGATCGTCAATCAAACGGAGCATAAGGACGTCACGATAATTTTCTTTTAATCGTTTAAGTTTAGAAAAAAGTAGAGTCAGATCCACGCGGGCCTCAATAATCCTATGCTCGCGTCCATGATCACTATCTCTACCAGACATCCCTGTCACTAAAGTAGACGCAGAATCGGCATCAAACGTTACAGCATCAAGCGACACAGTCGGTTGGGATCGGCGGTAGAGATCTGCAATGAGATTTCGTGAAATGCGGTACAACAATGCCCGCGGGTTCACCACGTTCGGATGATGCTGCATATATTGCCACGCTCGAGTAAATGTTTCGGCTGTCACGTCTTGCGCATCTTCAACCGTGGGGACCTTTAATATCGCAAAACGATACATTGCCTCTACGTAGCGATCATAGAGGCGCGCAAATGCTTCTGGGTCCTGTTTCGTCCTGACACGAAACAGGAGATAACGGTCAATAAGATTCGTCATTCCGAAGGACGTCTACCACACGCGCCCGACCAACGTTACTGACCCCTGAAACGAGGTGCAGAAAAGAGTACTACAGACGAATCGATATATGCAAACAAAAATCCATAAATCAACCAACAAAAATCCATATATTAACTAGCCCGTACATATAAACCTCTAATAACTTTCAGATAATTTTAGATAATTTTCAGATTTTTCTAGTATTTGTCTATCTATTTGTCTACATTATTGTTGACAAACGAATTTACTTTTTATAAACTCATCCTATGGAAAAAATTCCCATGCCCTTAGATGTACGCGTTTCCATCGGTGAGGCCTCCCGTTTGTTCGGTATCCATGCGCGAACAATCAGACGCGCGATTGCTTTAGGCGAACTCCGATACATCGTTGTTCGCGGAAGATACAAAGTCCATTTCGGGTCCCTTGTCGCATGGTCCCAGCGAACTGCGACCGTTCGAAATAAACGTGATGCAAAAGGAATCGGCCAATGGGTAGATCAATGGAAGATTTCAAATACAAAATTTTCTCCTCATCCTCCATCAATAACTAAGAAAAAATAAATCGTTTTTTATGTTAATGCTTCATCCGACTTTGAGCCGTGACGTCGTTTGCCCATCTGGAATCATCACCAGACGAAGTCGCATGAAGTGACATTCCTGTCGACGCATCAAATGCCTCTATCGTGCTTGTCGCAACAAGTTGATACAACGTCTTACCACTCGCGCTAGCTATCGTCGGTGTTAATCGTGTCGGATTGATCTCAGCCTCAAATGCAAATGTCACAGGACCAGCGCCCCCAGAAGGAGGAATAAATGGAATCGACCACGTCACCCATCCTCCGACATGTGCGAACGATCCAGATATTGTGGAAGCAAACGACCCTGTCGGAAGGACGCCACGCGGAAGACGCCCCGCAAGCTTCACATCTCGTAATCCGTCTGGACCGGGGTCCACGGACCAAACAACCCAAAACCGCGTTGATGCACCGATGATTGGCGCAAGCGGTCCAACACCGAGCTGATCACCACTCGTACTGTAATACCGTGCTTCCGTGTGAAACGGAATAGATGCGGAGACAGATTGACTTGTGCGCCGGCCAATCCACCAACTTCCATCTGGTTCGATAATCACTGGTAATACAGACCAACGAATTGCGGACGCGGCGGCGCCAGAAGGGATCGGAACCGAAACAACATCATTTTTAGAAAGAGCATTAACGAGCGGGAGATTGATTCTTCGTCCATTCGAATCCTGGATTGTTACAAAAAATGCGCCATGCATGTTAGACGGCGTCGTATACGGGATACGCAACGTCCCGTGATCATCGCTAAGCGACGGAGCGCCTACGAGCATGGGGAACGTTCCGCCGATCGGGAAGGACGTTGATGCCGCTGCGACAATCCTCGCCTGGTCATCCGCCTGCCAAGAAAGCCTTTTCATGGAATCAACGAGTGGCACATCGATAAATACCGTCGTCGAAGCTCCTGGAGCGAGACTTCCAACATACCCCACCGATTTTCCGTCGATTGTTCCCAGACCGCCCGTAACCCGAAGCGCGATGGATGCGAGATTCGCCGAACCGGTGTTTGTCACCACAACTGGAATAGACGCTCCAGCGGACGCTTTATGGATAACCGCCGGCGGCTGTATCACAAGAGCGGAAGATACAATCGTCCGAATAAGTTCCCCGTTTACTGATTGATGTAAACCAAAGATATTTGTCTGCCGGACGGACACATCAAACGGAACGTGCACTCCAGGAAGTGCGCGAATATGAACAACAATTAGAGATGTTCGATTGATACCCGGTGCCACACGTCCAAATAGAATGCTGCCATCCTTGGATATCGGCGGTTCAGCCCGGACAATCTCTGCCCATTCGGGTAAATGCCACGTCATTCGAACATCCTCGTGTACGGCGTTGTCCGTAGATCGCAAAGCGACAGAAATCGGAACATCGTCCGCCGCACGCAATGGAGCCGACGTAAAGACAACAGAAAGCCCACCGTCTTGCGGAGTGACAGAATGAATCCACAACGCAGCGTCCGCAACCGCAAGGAGTGCGATAACGCCAAGCAAAAACATATCAAATCCAAAAACGAACTGCGAAAAACGATAGCGCCCCGCATACCGCCGATGATACCTACGCCGCGCATGCGACGTAATTGAACGCGCCGGAGCCATGGCTACAGACGCAGTATGTAGTGTCAGCGTACTCTTCCGATGCTTCGACTCCTGAGGCTTTGTATTTTTTTTTGCCGTAGGTATAGCCATATATTAAAAGGCAGAAAGTCCACTCACAAGGATCTCCGCGCGGCCGTCGCCGTTGATATCTGATGCCGCAACATGGATACCAAATGGAAGCGGCTTCGTTCCGAGTGTTATTTCGGCTTTCATCGTACCGCGGAAGTCAAAAATGCGCACCCGCGGGATCGTTCCAGCTCCGGATCCCGCGATGATTTCATCTTTACCATCACCATCGACATCACCAACCGCGACACTAACTCCGCCTGTCTCAGATGATGGAAATGCAAAAAAACTCCCTCCCCAAACCTTTCCATCGGTCTTCCATATACGAATATGCGGACCGCCGCTTGGACCGGCGCCCGTGACAATTTCTCGCAATCCATCACCGTTGAGATCTCCAATAGCTACATGAACGCCACCCGCAAATGCAGGATTATACGCACTCCAATGGGCAAGCAGCTTCCCATACGCCGAGAAGACCCGTACTTCTGGGGGCGTACCAACGCGACCAACAACAATTTCAAGTGCAGGGTCTCGATTAGTGTTTTGTATGGCAATAAACATTTCACCCGTATATTTGAGGCCGAATGGATGAAATGACCGCCTCTTTCCGTTACTATAGTGAATCGTAATAATTCCATTTTTTGCGATGACAAGATCATTCCTGCCATCTCGATCAAGATCTGCCAATTCTACTTCGGCGCCGCTCGGCGCATCCGTAAGCTGAGCAAAAAATCCATTCTGTTTTTGCTTTCCAGTGCCGTCATAAACGTGCATGAATGATCCGTTAATAAATGACGCATTCTGAATCTCCTGCGGTGAAGACTGCCGCAGAAGCAAAACTCCGTCGTGCGGCTGAAGCTCGACAGAGGTCACGAGCGCGCCGGTATTGATAGATGGATCCTGCGAACCACGTATTTTTTCATACACACCGGAAAGACGAACGTGCTGTTTTGCATCCGTACTGTTTACGAGTGCAAGACCATGCGCAAAATCGCGTCCCCAAACTCCGACGCCAGATCTCTTTGCTCCTTGAATCAGCCGCGGCGCGGATCTAGACGCGCCAAGCGCTGTGTTGTATTCGTCATACCACCACAAAACATCGTGTCCCCAGTCACCACGGTCAAACGAATACCATCCACCGCCCACGAGCGCACTCGTAAGTCCGTAGCGCATTAGCTGATAATCATTTTGGCGATCATAATTATCCGTATTCACATTAAGACCAGTTAGATTGGGTGAGCGACTTTTTGTGACAGCATTACGAAATTCCTTCCAATTCGGTCCCCAACTCCAACTCGGAAAATGTTCAAAAAATGCACCGTTAAGATCAGAGGCGTAAACAGCCCCGCCGTTGCCCATAATAATAGCTTTTGGATCGTCCGCATGGATAGTGCGCAGCATCTTCTTCATCCCAGCTCTCCATGCGGCATTCTCCGCAGTTTTTGTATCCGCGATTCCGTTACGGTCAAGATCGACAGGAGATCTTGCAAAATAAGAAATCCCACTGAACGTATTATCTAAAAAAATGCCGTCCCAGAGTCCACTCGACAAAATGTCTTGATGAATAAACCGCGGAAGAAATTCATTCCAGCGCTCGCCAGTTGGTCCAGCTGGACCTTCATTTGTTACATTCAAAAGCGCGGAGCCTGGCCAAAACTCCGCGCGATTCCCCCGCGTACCTCGAACATACCATGCATCCTGAATCTGACTCGCCATCTTAGCGAACGGATAATTCACCGGCTCAGTAAATCGCGCAGAGGCGATTTCCTCGGACGGCACATACGCAAGGAGTTTAATGGACGGATTTAATTCTCGAAGCTTTCGGAGACGATTTGGATATCGCGCCTGCTGATCTGCATCAAGGACCACAACATCCCACTTAGCGAGCTTTACAAGATCTTCATTGCGCAACTGCCAACCTAAATAGAGGTTGATCACAGGCGGTGAACCATGGATTCCATTGGCGGCACGAACCACGACCGGCACAGTCGCCGGAGCTAGAAGGCTCAAAATAAGGCCTAAAATTATGGGACCGCGCCAGCGCATATCTATATTAAAAATGGCATAAATTACATAAAATGTCAACGTTGAACTCTACAATACAACGCTTCCAATGCGGCCATGTGCATCGACCATGTATATCGCTCCTTCGCGCGATGCCGACTTGATGCAGCCATAGCCGATGGATTACAACCGTCTCCCGTGACAAACCGTTTCATAGCAATGGCGAGTGCTTCGGGACTTTGCGCGTCAAAAAGAAAACCATTATTCCCATCTTCAACGAGTTCTGGAAGACCACCAATCCGACTCGCGATAACCGGCAAGCCATCCGCTAAAGCTTCAAGAACCGCAAGCGGAGCATTTTCATACCAAACAGATGGAACGACAAGCCCCATGGCACGACGCCGCATCTCCCCCAAATCGTCGTGCCGCAAAAATCCTACGAATTCTATATTCTTCGCATTCAACGTTTTGACAAGCTGTTTGAGACGCGACTCTTCTGGTCCGATACCCGCAATTTTAATCCGCACATCTGGAACACGCGCGGCGGCACGAATGAGCGTATCAAATCCCTTCTCGATAGAGAGACGTCCGACCGCAAGCAGAAAATTTCCGTCGCGTGATGCCGAAACTTCTGGAATATCAACTGGATTTGGAATGACCTCAAATTTAGAAGATGGTTCGCCCCATGCCACCATCTTGTCCGCCAAAAATTGTGATGGTGCGATAAATATCTTGACTGTCCTCTCGTATGATTGCGCAAGCTTTGTCATTCCCATCTCAACCGCTGCAAGCATATTTGCGGCGGTTGATGGAAAAAGACATTGATGCACAACCGACTCAAAATAATTTCTACCCTTGCAGCGCTCGCAGACCGACCCTTCGGTGAACATCTTATAATTGGGACATGCAAGCTTATAATCATGAAGCGTCTGAACGCATGGGATACGAGATTGACGAATCGGTGCGAGAATCGATGTCGACAGATGATGATAAATGTTATGAAGATGAATAACATCAGGCCGAAGATCACGGAGCGTTTCTGTCATCGCGCGTTTCGCTTCACGATTCCAAAGAAACGCCACTGCCTTATGCGCATCACGAAGCGCTCCTTCGGAGCGAGAATAGTCGAACCGCTTCACAAACCGCGCGGCATCCAACGATGGTTGATTTTTTTGTGACTGTGTAGAGAATACATGCACCTCATGTCCGGCAGCTATCTGTTTCTTGATAAGCCGATGCACATATACCTCCGCACCGCCATGCAGGTCGAAAAATTTGTTGACATAAAGAATACGCATATCTATAGAAAGTTAGGAATCAGGAACCAGAAGCCTTGAGCTTTTATTATCTGCACTCTTTTTTAAAAGTTCTTGATACAGCACTGCATACGCGCGCGCGGACACATCAACAGAGTTTATCTTGCGCAACCTCTCTCCAACTACGCGCGCGCGGGCGATAGATGAAAACGGATCATGCAAAATCGCCGCGATTGCATGCGCGAACGACGGGACGTTCCCAGGTTCAACAAATGTCACATCGTCTTTGGCTAAGAACTCATGAAAAACCGGCAAATCCGACGCGATGCACGGGAGACCAGCAGCCGCGGCTTCAAGCAGTGCGAGACCGAATCCTTCCCACCGAGACGGAGACAGAAAAACATCCGATACAGCTAACCGTTCTGGAACATCTTCACGAGTCCCCATCCAATGAATGCGCGAGTCGATTCTCAGACGTTCCGTAATAGCCTGCAGTGCATGTTCCAACGGACCGGAGCCGATAACTTCTAAAATCCAAGGGCTTTTTACAAGCGCCAACGCCTTAAAAAGTACCGCATATCCTTTTTGCGGAACAAGACGTCCAACCGTAATGCATCGCGGCACGTCATGAAATCCATGCGGCGATCGAACCCTGACACGCGTCATATCGATGCCGTTCGGAATAATCGTGATTTTCCGCGCTGGAATATATTCGCGCGCCACCATATTACGTTTCACCGCGTCTGCCGGCGCAATGAATCGTGTCGTAAGCGGAACGAGCCATCCTTTAACGCGTCGGTGAAGCCACCCATGTTCAACATTTATATTGTGCTCAGTCGAGACAATAACTGGCACGCGAGCAATCCACGCCGCAATGCGTCCCCAGACATCCGCGCCAAAAAGATGCGTATGTACAATTGCCGGATGTTCACAACGCATTATTCGGACGAGTGCACGAATGGCAGAGATACCAAACAAACCGCGAACGTTTAAGATCGTAAGCGGAATAGAACCACGGAATAGCGGCTCAAGCGGACCGCCACGAAGAATGGCTATCACTTCTACATCAAAACCCTCAGCAATGAGCCGTACAGAGATATCATACACAAGCCGTTCGGCGCCACCAGATGCGAGCATCGGAAGGATCTGCAAAACGAGCGGACGCGATGGATCAAACCGTTTAGCTTCAATAAGCCAGCCGTCGGCAACTGAAAGTGGTAAACGACGTACGCACGCATCGTCGAATGCATCCAAAGAATGAAACATCCTACTCCCCCTCCGAATACACAATCGTCCGACAAGATAATAAAACTCCTTAAAAATCGCGGCCGCAGGACGAACATCATACACACGCCATCCATTCGCAAAAAGAAGACTGCGCAACGCGCGCAAGGAAAAAAACTGCTCATGCGGATTTTTAACTGCACTTTGAACATCCTGCTGCAAAATGACACGCTTCATCCGTGCCTTTATCCATCTTCCTACGGAAGTATGCGTCGTAAATCGACGAATGCGCTCCTCAAGGCTCTTACCGTTTGGTACAGAAAGAAGAAATAATCCGCCTGGTGCAAGATGCCGTGCAATCTCAGCGAGGAACGTAACGGGATCTTTTTGATGTTCCAGCACTTCACTTGCGATAATAACGTCGAATAATACCTCACTCATACGATTGAGCGAGCTGACGACAAAAGTCGCCGAATCGAGTTGAAGATCCTCGGCAGACTGCTGTGCGTTTGCAATAGACATCTCGTCAATATCCGCACCTGTAACCGTGTATCCAATCCGTGCGAGCGGCAACGCAATATTTCCGTTACCACACCCCACATCTAAAATTCGGATGGTCGACGGATCTCGAGAACGGCGCCATTTATCAATTCGATCAACAAAAAAATCCAACCGACGTAAGCCTCCAGGCTCACGGTGGTACGCCGTGGAAGAGTGGTATGGTCGCGATGGTTTCACGATTTTAGAGTAGCATGCGGGGGCGGCTCCGACACCGTCGGTTCTTCACCCAAAACCCCGATTGCAGCGATGAGCAAGCCTAACGGGAGCCACATTTTTCCAGTCCAATAAGAAGTATTAAAAAGCTCATAGACAAAGACACCGCCCGTTCCCGTAATAAGAAGCAAAATAACTTCACGAGATGCACGACGATGAATCCAGCGCAATCGAGTACGGACAAACTGGAATGTGAGAAAAATAAAAATAATAAGAGCTCCAAGCCCGAGTAGTCCGGTCTCCGCAGCAATCTTTTGTAAAAAACCGTGCGAATCAAGTGGAGCACCATACTCAATCAAAAAAACCTGAGTTGAACCGATGCGATTGATGAATGTTCCAGCGCCACCACCAACAATGGGACTAGACTCAAAAACCTGAAGTGCAATCTGACTCAGCATAAGCCGTGTCGAATCAGAGCTTTTTGCCATGGAAGAAAACGAATATGCCACCATACCAATCCCAAACGGCAAAAGCACAATAAGACCAATAATAAGAGCTGAAGCGTACGCATGCAGGCGATCGCGCCATATTGTCCAACCGAGGAATATAGCTTCTAATATGAAGACGATCCATGCAGTTCGTGTGAAGGTAAAGAGTCCGATCATACACTGAAAAACCGCCGCACCAGTCAAAAGACGCCGAAAGCGCGCTGAATGAACGAGGTATGCCAGCGCCAGCGTCGCAGGTGCAGTTGCAACAAGAAGTTCAGCAAGAACATTGTAATTTCCTCCAAGAACGGCGACGCCAAAAATGTCCATCGGCCGCGCGCGTCCGAGAAAACCACTCTGCGGAAAGAACATCGCAAGAAGCCCATTAGCGGCGGCAAAAACTCCAACAGCCGCAAACGCACCGAGTGCAGCACGAAGACGACGACGCGATTTAATGAGATTAATCGGAAGTGCAATAAACGCGAAATAATCAAATGCAACGGGGCGAAGCGCAAATTTAAGAACAGGGTATGGATCGGGTTCAAGTGGCGAAAATACAGATAACGCGTGCGCGACAATGAGCGGCAAATATGCCCAAAGCAATGGAAAATGCGGACGCCAATTCTGATCCCGACGGCGCCACCAAAAAAATAGCATCCGAAGCGCCCAAGCTATCAAAACACAAAAGAAAACAACCTCCGCGAGACTGACATCAATTGATCCACCAAAAGCGCGTTGACCGAATGCAATATTCCCCGTCGGAATTGAAATAATAATACCCAAAAACGGAATCAAAAAAATCCCAAGATAAAACGAAATATAAATGGAACGAAATGCCCATGCGACAGCAACAATAACAGCAAGAATTAAAATCGGAACCGCAGAGAAACCAGCCGCGACCGCGATCGCCATCGCAATCAATATCAAACCCAACCCCCACGTCAACGTATGAGGATCTCTAAAATGCGACGAAGAAGAAACCATGTGCTTGCAGTGTAGCATGCGGAACACGCTGCGATGAACGAGAATATACAACATCGCACATCAAAAAAGGGGCCGATCTTTGTCTGCAAGAATCGCAGACAAAGATCAGCCCCGAGAACGCCGTGTGTGAAGAAACCAACTCGATTTTAGGTCGGGTTGATCACTTCGTTGAAGTAGATCGCCGCCGGAGGCGCGGGACCTCGGCCATTCCAGAGCAGACTTCCGCTGAGCGGAACGCCTGCCTTACTGACGACAATGGCACCCATTGGGGCACCATTTCCGCCGCACGGAGTAGCTGACGACTCGTCAAGCGCCCAGCAAAACCCGCCAGAGGCGGTTTTGCTCGCGTACCTAACATCAAATTCCAAGTAGCTTCCTACCGGGAGATTGACATTGCAGGTGTAAACACCTGCGACGAGTGCCATCGTGCACAGCTGGTTGCTCCAGCTGTGCCCCGTCCCGTCGGACTCCAAATACCATCCAGCGACGGTCACAGGACCGTCAATCGTGGCACCAGTCGGAGTCCACGTGAACGTAAGGCCGCCGGTGCCTGCGTCGATTGCGCCGCCGTTTCCGCCGGTGCCTGCTGTTCCGCCG
>QIKL01000046.1 GCA_003231955.1 Candidatus Uhrbacteria bacterium
TCCGACTCGATATGTCCGAGTACGCGGGGCGGCATACCGTCTCGCGCATGGTCGGTTCCCCTCCGGGATATGTGGGGTATGATGAAGGCGGTCAGTTGACGGAAAAAATTCGTCGTCGTCCGTATTCGGTTGTTCTCCTCGACGAAATTGAGAAGGCGCATCCGGATATCTTTAATACGCTTTTGCAGGTTTTGGACGATGGACGTCTTACCGATGGAAAAGGTCGTACGGTATCATTCCGCAATACCGTAATTATTATGACTTCAAACATTGGTTCGGATAAGATTCTCGAATGGGGCACGAAACACGGAGAGATTGGTTTTGCGGACGAAGAAAGTAAAAAAGCGGCGACGCGAGCTGAAAACTTGCGTACTCAAATTATGGGACTCCTTCGTGAGAATTTTCGCCCGGAGTTTCTTAACCGCATTGATGACGTGATTATGTTTCAGTCTCTCAACAAAAAGGATCTCTCAAAGATTGTTGATCTACAGCTCGCGTCCGTCGTCACACGGATGGCAGAAAAGAAAATTCACGTTGAATTTACGGACAATGTAAAAAAACTTGTTGCAGAGAAAGGGTATGATCCGTCATTCGGTGCACGTCCATTAAAACGTGCAATTCAAGATCTTATTTTGGACGAACTTGCCTTAAAAATTATTGAAGGAAAAATTCCCGAAGGCTCACACGTTGTTGTTGACGGGTCTAAAGGTAAAGTTACGTTTAAGGTCACCCCGTCCGCCGCGCATCACGCATAACGTTCCGGATTTTTCGCCTCAGCGTCTTCTTATTATGCCGGCGTAGCTCTACAGCGATACCGTAATGGCGACATGTGGCCGAGAGCCATGAACCGGAACAGTGAAACCACGTATAGACCTCTCCGCTTGTCACAAAGATTTTTCCAGAGCGAATGCAACCTTGATCTATAAGAAAAATGAGTTTAAGTGCATCACTGGCCATTTTGCGTTTTTGGCCTGGTTTTGGTACACCGCGCGTCGCACTTTGACAGACTTCAATAGCCTCTTGCGTATCTGGATTCCATCCATCGACTTCAGCGAGGCCGGCGTATCCGTGTACGGTAAAATAGAAAGTTTGTCCTTGAATAAATCCAGGCGGCAGCAGATCCGCTTCGGAGCGCCGGAGCAGATCCGTGTTGGACATACGAGATGTCCTACTTTACCTTTTTCAATTCTTTTTCAATTTCCTTCCATTTAGATAGGAGGTATTCTCGGATTTCTGGAACGTCTTTTTTTGCAATATCTTTTGACGTGACATAGTAATTGGTCATCCGGTCAACCATTTCTTCGTATTGGACCTTTGTGAGTTTTTTGATTCCTTTGAACTCCTTCATGACTTTTGATTTCATGACCTTTACGCGCTTTTCTGTATCTTTAACCACGACTTTCCCTTTTTTACTCTTAAGGAAGAGACCTGTAACAACGCCGATCATGCTTCCGACGAGGAGGCCTGCACCAAGGTGGGATGAATTTTTTTGTGCATCTGACATACATGAATGATAAGTGATTTTACTGTAAGTATATCACAGTTTTAGGATTGCGTCTGTTTTCCCAAAAGTTCGGCAGTAACGTGTTTCCCTTCTTCTACGCCCGGTTGGTCGTACGCGTTAATTCCGTAAAGTTCTCCCGCGACACTGACGGAGATTTCAAAGAACATAAATAGCGCTCCGAGCGTCTCGGCCGAGATTTTTGGGATGGAAATCGTTCCGTTTGGGCGGTACGCGCGCCGAAGGGACTCGGCTGTCCCCTTCCGTTCGGAGTGGATTATTTTTTCAAATGATACTCCAGCAAGATACGCGAGGGATGGGATTTCTTGTGCGCCGTGTGGGACGCGAAGTTTTGTATCAAATCGTTCCACTTCAATAAATGTTATTGTTTTATCGTTTGGACCTTCTACATAAAGCTGGAGCTGGGAATGTTGGTCCGTCGCTCCGAGCGCCGCGATTGGTGTTGGTCCTGAATAGACAAGGTCTCCATCTTTGTTTAGACGTTTACCAAGGCTCTCCGCCCAGATTTGTCGGTACCATCGACTGAATTGTTTAAGACGGCCGCTGTAGGGCATGAGGATGTGAATATGTTGTCCATGTTCGGTATCCGCGAGGAACTGAAGGAGTGCAAAATCTGAGGCATCATCTTTTTTGTTTTTTACAAAAGATGTGCGTATTGTTTTTGCGCCGTCGAGCATCTTTTTAATATCAATTCCCGCACACGCGAACGGAAAAAGGCCAACGGCTGTGAGGACGGAAAAACGTCCGCCAATATTCCTGGGGATCGGAAGTGTTTTGTACCCTTCTTTTTGTGCAAGGTCTCGTAGTGCGCCTTGATGCTCATCCGTCGTCGCGACGATATGATCAGCCATCTTCTGACCAAAAGAATGTTTTAGGAGATCTCGAACAACAAAAAACGCGGACATTGGCTCAATTGTCCCTCCAGATTTAGAAATAATATTTACAATCGTTCGTTTTAGATCAAGCCGCGACAATAGGTGTGTCAGCTCATCTGGATCTGTATTTCCTCCGGCAAACTCTAGCCGCATCTTATTTTTTTGCGTTCCAAGCGCCGCGTATCCCGCGCGCGCGCCTAAATCAGATCCGCCGATACCTATGACAAGACAGGTCGTATATTTTTTTTGTTTTTCTTGCGCAAGTCCTTGAATATGACGAACGAGTTGAAGATCGTCTGGACATCCAAGCCATCCCTGTACATTCTTTTTCCATTCGATATTCACCTTTTTTCGCGCATGCTCAAGATCACGCGTTCGTTGTTGAAGATGTCGCGGGTTAGTTCCCTTTCGTCCGACGGATGAAAGAAGCATGTTTGTTGAGTCGTAGCGGAGGAGTTCTTTTAGCATACAGACATGATACGTGATGAAAAAAGGTGTCAGGTACCTTTTTACTTCTAAAAAAGGTACCTGACACCTTTTTTTTACCTTTTTTTACCTTTTTTTAGTAGGGCGTCCTCTTTTACGTAAGGTTAGCTTTAAATTAAATTGATCAATCATTCTGTTTGTCCATCTTTCTTTACCATATGGCTTTCCTTTGTTCACTGAGCATCTTAAAGCTTCTATTTCTGAATTTGTTTGTGGTTTATTTACAAACGTAACATAATCATGAGGTATTTCAATAGGCCATTTACTTAAGATATTCTTTTGTTTCTTATTCCCCTTTTCTCTCGTATACAGACTGGACCATTTCCAGTTTTCTGCATTTTTAACTAATGTAGCTCTCATTGCATTCCTTTCTACATATCTAAAAAGTTGTAATAAATACTCACCAGTTTGCACCGGAAAAGATTTGTATCTTCCTTGGTAAAGATGTCCGTATCCTATAGTGTTGTGTATTGTATGCCATCTTTGAGTATGCGTTAGTGTTAACCACTGCATAAACTTTGATATGTCTCCGTCATTTTTTGAATACAAAACCAAGTGCCAATGGTTTGGCATTATACAAAATGCCAATATCCTCATATCAAACTTTTTTACAGCTTCCGCAAGAAGATCTTCAAACAATTGGTAATCTTCATTTTTTTCAAACAGCGGTAATCGAGCATTAGCACGATTAATTACATGATACACTATTTCACCTATATCTACTCTAGGTATCCTTCCCATTTAGGGAGTATACCGTAATTAAAGGTACCTGACACCTTTCTGACACTTGTACTGACTGGCTCGGGGACTAGGGCTCGAACCTAGATTGGCTGATTCAGAGTCAGCTGTCCTACCGTTAGACGATCCCCGAATGGTTTTGTGTCGTGAGAATACGGTGTTTTTTATCCGCCGTCAAGATTGTGAAACCAGCTGATTATGGAGTCGCATTGGCGTCGTCAATAAGTTGGCCGCCAAAAACTTTTATAATTGAACTCGCTGTATTTTGTTCTCGCCGCTCTTTTGCATCCGCCTGTTCATTTCCGATGATACCCTTAACGATGAGGTGAGGAATCCCAAATGTCTCAATGAGTGCCTCTCTGATAATGTGTTTCGCTTTGCCATTCTGAAGTGCTTTGTCTCGGTGAAACGGATACTGAAATTCTAACGTCAGCTCGTTTCCTTCAATCGTCACTGGATGGACGAGCTTCATGATAAAAGTTAACGACGTACTTTTGGCATCAAGCGCACGCAAAAATGCTGGCCATTTTGATTGAATGGCACCCAAAGTCATTGCGGAGACTGGCGGATTTTTTTTTGCCGCGGGTTCTGTCGGCTGTTTTGCGGGTTCTGCAGATGGTGTCGATATTGGGTCGCTTTGGCCCGGCGTCGGAGGATTGCCGTTTAATAGACCGAGGACAACGGCAGTTCCTGCGAGCTCCAGACAAAAACGGCCGTCTGAACCTTGTTTTGCATCTTTTCGGCGCGCCATTAAAACGAGTGCGATGCGTGAGAGTTCTTCGGGGCTAAAAACTCCGATATTATTTGCCACTGCACGTTCACCCGCGTCTCCGTCTGTGAGACGTTTTCTCCATATCTCCGAATCAGCAGCAAGGAGAAGATCTCGGACGGCTTCTAAAAGATCATTAAAAAGCTCGATAAGTGGGATCCCCTGTTCTTCAAGTTCGTTGATCAATTCAAGCGCCGGACCTAGTTTGCGCTTTGACCACGATGCGAGGATACGCGCCGCAATTGGAAGTCTCGAAAGCGGAAGGACCAAACTCGCGACGTCCGGCGTGATATGTGTTTCGCCGAGAGAGAACATTTGTCCTAAAAAAGTCTCTGCGTCCCGAACGCATCCGTCCGCTTTGGCTGCAATTGTGTGAACGACGGAGTCGTCGATTGTACTGCCTTCTTTTTTGGCAAGTATTTTTATGCGAGTTTCGAGCGCGTCTTGAGGAACGCGCTTAAAATCAAAACGCTGGCAGCGGCTCTGAATCGTCGTCGGGACTTTGTGGAGTTCGGTTGTGACAAAAATAAATTTTGCATACGGAGGCGGCTCCTCGATTGTTTTTAATAGCGCGTTCCACGCGGCTGTCGAGAGCATGTGTGCTTCATCCAGTGTATAGATTTTGTAAGAGTGGCCGCTTGGCGCAAAACGAACATGCTCGATAATCGCCTCGCGAATGTTATCGATGCCCGTGTTTGACGCCGCGTCCATCTCGATATAATCCAACGTTCGACCTTCGTTAAACTCTTTACATGCTGAGCATGCGTTGCATGGTTCGCCCTTTTTTGGAGATGTACAATTCAATGCTTTTGCAAAAATACGTGCGAGCGTAGTTTTGCCGACGCCGCGTGGTCCAGCAAAGAGATATGCATGACCTATTTTTTTTGTTTCGACTTCAAGACGTAGCGTTTCTTTTATAGGATCTTGATCCGTAACGTCCGCAAAGTTTTGGGGGCGATAACGGCGGCTAAGATTGGACATAGATATTGACTATATTTCCCGTTTTACAATGTTCTCCACAGCTGCCCATTTTGATGGAGTTGATTTCGGTATCAAAATTACGGCATCGTCGCCAAAATCTCCTTTATGAAATGAAACGGCCGCGGTTAAAACCCAATATTTTTTTCCGCTCGCGAGGACACGCCAATCATTTGTCATCTCATCCCGCGCCAATGTTCCTACAACGCGCTGACGCTCAATCGGACCGATTTGTTTATACAAAAATGTGCCATTCGATTGGATAGTAAGTTTGAGAATATCTCCTTCGACAAGTTTGGATTTTGAAGCGTAATTCGGAGGCACGGTGTATTGCCTTCCGTCGGCGCCGATCATGCCTTGTCCGTCAAAAACTCCCTCAATGATTTTTCCTTCATTAAGGGGCATGATGTGTTCTCCGTCGTCGCACATCGTTTTTTTGATCAATGTCTCTAATTCTTCTGTTTCTGCTTGGCTTGTTAACAACCGTTCTAAAGATGAGATTTCGTTTTTAAGATTTGTGATAATCTTTTTTGCCAACAATAATCTCGTGTCCGCCGCTGTTGCAGTGGTTCTTTCATCATATTCCCCCGACCCGGACACATCACTGATCTCGATTTCGTCTTCTTGGATTGACATTTTGTTTCGTTCTTCTATTTTTATTCACAAAAAATATGATAGCACGTGGCGGAAGATTTACAAATCCCCATCCTCGATTTCTTCTTCGACAGAGCGCTGGCGCTCTAAAATCTCTGCCTCAATGAGCTCGCGCTTTCGTCCGTATGTGTATCTAGAAAGCTCTCGAATCATATCCGCCAGTTCACGGGTCTCGGGACGCCGTGCGCGGATTGGCGCAAAATTAAACGGCCGACTTGCTTGATTTTCGATAAGAATTTTTGCGTTGAACGTAAATGCTTCAACATTGACGAGATCATATTCCGTGAATACGGGCGCAAATTCTTTCGCGAGAAATTCTGCATCTTCCACGCCAACGCGATTGACGAACATAGAGCCGACGTTGCCAAAAATTGCGTCGCGAATGGTATTATCCCCGCCTTTGCCTTCAAGCTGTCCGATAAACTGATGCGCGATAATAAGATCAAGTCCGTACTTTCGCGCTTCGGATAAAATTGAGGAGATTGATTCGGTAAGGAAGTTTTGGAATTCATCGATATAGAGATAAAAGTCCGAGCGATCTTTTGCCGGCATGTCTCCGCGTGCCAGCGCAGCCATAAGAATCTTTCCGACAAGAACCATCCCGACAAGGTATGCGTTGAGATCTCCGATTTTACCTTTAGAGAGTTTGAGCAAGAGGATTTTTCGCGAATCCATCACATCTCTGATGTCAAATGCACTTGATTGCTGACCGATAATCGGACGGAGATAATCGTTGGTAATAAACGGTGTCAATTTAGACGTAATATATGGAACCATGTTGGCGAGTGACGCTTCTCCGCCGGCTTTTTGCGCCTCTTTTTGCCAAAAATCTTTCGTCGACGGAGTCTTGCATTTGGTGAGCTTAAACGCGCGATATTCATCATCCGCAAGGACGCGTGGAATCTCCATAAGTGTACTTCCGGACTCTGGGTGATCCATGAGCAGGATCATTGCGTTTCGCATATACTGCTCAAACATCGGTCCGCCTGTGGATTTGAGATCGTAAAGTTTGTCAAAAATTTTTAACATTTCGTTGATGACAAACGTTTTTTGCTCTGGATACCGCGGATCGTATTCGAGCATGTTAAGGCCCATGGGCCGCTCGTTGTCGCCCGGATCAAAAAAGATAACGTCATCTGCGCGTTCTTTAGGAACAAAACCCAGTGCGTCGTCCGCAAAATCGCCGTGCGGATCAATAATACACACGCCACGTCCTTCTTCGATATCCTGTTGAACCATCGCCTTCATCATCTCCGTTTTTCCAGATCCGGATTTTCCGATGATGTACATATGACGTCTCCGATCGTCCGGTTTTATGCGTATCTCAAAGCGATTTCCGCGAAACTCCGAATGACCGAGGAGAAGTCCAGTTTTTGGAAGATTGGACGGCGGTTGTGACTTACGCGAGAGGAGCCAGTTAATTTTTGGCGTTTCTGTTGTGGGGAGCGGAAAGTGATATACAGACGATAGCTCTTCGGCATTGAGAACAATTCGGTAGCGTTCATCAAAATGACGATAGATAAAATGCCGTACGAGCCGCCCTTGAAATGACGGCGTTACTTTGACAAACGAATTTCCGTATTCATAAATGTTGTATTGTCCAAAAGATCCTAAAATGTCGTTGAGATAGCGTTTTGCTTTTTCTTGATTTTTAGATGTTACGACGATTCGAATATTTACATCCAATCCGGCTTTGGATGCCTTTTCTTCTAAACCTTTAACCATGTCCTCTTCTAGTGGAGATAGACGATACGATTCTTCTGGTTTCTTTTCCTTTGTTGATCCCGCGTCCGCGAATTTGGAGAGTTCCTTTCCAACTCCGTAAAAGAAATGCCGATTTTGAACATCGGAAAGCTTTTTTCCCTGCTGCATAGCGCGTGCGATGCGCAGGCCTTCGCGGCGCCAGCTGCTGCGCGCGGGTCGAATGACAAATTGGATAGCTCCGCCGTCAAGGTCGTCGATTTTTGACAAAGCGTTTGTCAGCGAGTTTAGCGGATCTGTCTCAAGCTTTTTATACGATTTGACGGGAAAAATTGAACTTCGACGAAACTTGAGGTAGCTGCCCATGACAATGCCCGTTGGGGTAAACACGTTATAATCCGGAACTTCATCAACTTGCGCATTTGGAAATTGTGCATGGATCTGTTCTTCAATAAAATGTTGATGCGCTTCTGGAACTGCGACGTAAAAATTAATTTTTCCGCCGTGCATCACGATCTCAAAAGAAAAATGGTCCGAACGGCCAAAAAGCCAACTTGTAAATCCGCGTTGTGCGTGGAGCGATCCTAACGTCGAAAAGATTGTCTCCATGACAGAGATTAATTCTTGGATTTGTTGGGTTGATTTTGATTGTTCAGTATCCTCCTTTTTTACGGTTTTTGGAACGCGAACCATGAGGACTTTAAGTGCAAACGCAACCGAGGCGCGGCCGCGTCGAATATAAAGTCCGCGAATCACATTTAGCACGATAAGGATTGCGAGGATGAGGCCTGCGAGGAGAAGGATAAGAAGCACAATTAGATTATTTTCCGCGACCGTAAACGAAAATGGCGCCGAGGCTCCGCCGCGCGTCAAAATATTCAGCTGGAATAAGAGAAACGGCATAGCATTATGGGAGACGTGAACGTTCTTCGCGTTTTTCGTCTACAAGGTTTTTTAATTCGTCGACCTTGATTTTTGCTTGCTGCTCTAAAAAAAACTTATTGACTCTTGGGATCGTCAAAAGCCAGTCTCGAATGAGATGAAGCGCTTTTTTGACCTTAAGGTCGAGAGACCGAATCATTTCCGCGAGCGCCACGGCGGCCTCTTCGCCCTTTTTTCTAAAAATTGGGCGCGCGTTTTCTGGAAGATTTTGATACACATCGGCAAGGTCTTTCTCAAGAATCTTTTCGACTTCAATCACTGCCTCGTCTTTTGGGACGGGAAGAGGAGCTGATTGCGCACGCCGTTTTGCGCTCGTCAAAGGAAGCGGCGCTGGGAGCACGTCTTCTTTATCCTCAAGAAAATCATCTTTTTTTTCCCGTTCTACCTCCTCTTGCAGCGCGTTTCGTTCGGCTTCAACGTATGAATCCTCAGCTGGAGGCGCTTTGACGTGAGGTTGTTCGGGTGTAATCCCAAGCTGGTCCGCCATACGCCGCTATTGTAGCACATTCGACACGTTCTCACGTTTTTTTGCCGTTCTCTTTTTCGTTTTTTGCCGACAAAATCCCTTTATGAACCTTTGCGCCTTGCGATGTATCCTCAACGATCCAGCCGCGGGATAGTATCTCGACGCGCAAACGATCCGATTCCAGCCAATCTTTTTTGGCGCGCGCGTCGTTGCGCAGCTGGACAAGTGTCTGGATATCTTTTGGAATTTCAAAAGGATGTGCGACAACTTTGTCGAGTGACAGGCCAAGGATTTGATCCATCCAAAGCAAGGTTTTCGCTTTTGTTTGGGACTGAATATCCGAGTCAATAAGCTTCCAGACAACAGCGAGCGCTTTTGGCGTGTTGAGATCGTCTTCCATTGCGGATAAAAATTCCGCCTCAAACTCCATATTTCCCGTTTGCGGTCTTTCGAGCGCGCGTGCAGCGCTCCAAAGTCGGTTGAGAGCGTTTTGCGCTCCTTGGAGTGCTTCCCATGTAAAGTTTTGTTTTTGTCGGTATTGCGTACCCAAAAAGAGATAGCGCAACGCGAGAGGTTCAAAACCGTGATTTTCTATATCTCTTACGGTGTACACATTTCCCAAAGATTTAGACATTTTTTGTCCGTCCACGAGAAGAAACTCATTATGCAGCCAATACTGCGCGAGTTTGATGCCGTATGCCGCTTCACTTTGTGCAATTTCGTTTTCATGATGGACAGGGATGTGATCCACACCGCCGGTATGGATATCAAACGGCTGGCCGAGATATGCTCGCGACATGGCCGAGCACTCTACGTGCCAGCCTGGAAATCCAACACCCCATGGACTTTCCCACTCCATGAGACGTTTTTCATTTTTCGGTGAAAACTTCCACAGAGCAAAATCCGCCGCATTTCGTTTTTCCGTGTTTATAGCAACGCGCGCGCCTGCCTCCTTCTCCTCTAATTTTTGGCCGCTCAAAGCTCCGTATGCCGGAAATTTTAACGTGTCAAAATAAATCCCGTCATCCGTCCGATAAGTAAAACCCTTTTCATCCAGCTGTTGAATAAGAGCGATTTGCTCCCGTATATGCTCCGTTGCTTTGCAAAGATATGGTGCTTTTGGAAGTTTAATATTGAGCCGTTTTGCATCCTCGATAAAATAATCCGTGTACATTTGCGCAATGTCTTGCACACTCTTCTTTTCGCGCCGCGCGCCGGCGATCATTTTGTCTTCGCCCTCGTCAGCGTCGTCTGTGAGATGTCCGACATCCGTGATATTCATCACGCGCGTCACGTCATAATCTTCAACTTCAAGCGTGCGCTGAAGGATGTCGTCAAAGACGAACGAGCGAAAATTCCCAATTGATGCATCCCAATAGACCGTCGGTCCGCACGTATACAAGCCGACTTTTCCGGGTGTGATGGGTGTAAACGCTTCGAGTGAACGGGAGGCTGTGTTGTAAAGTCGGAGCATTTTAAAGATGTATGGTCTACTTTATTTTTGCTTCAAGCGCGCCAATCCTCGTGTTGAGCTTATTGAGTTGTGCTTTAAGCGCATCGTTTTTTGTCTTCAGCTCTTTAATCGAGTTGACCATGGTCCAAATAATCGGGTCGTTGTTTACAATTCTATATCCCTCTT
>QIKL01000012.1 GCA_003231955.1 Candidatus Uhrbacteria bacterium
CAACCGCGGCGGCAATGATTGCAATCCCCACCACGTACCGAAACATGAGACTTACGTAACCCCGAATTCCCGTCACTTTTGTCCTGCCGAGAACCCTTATAGTCGGTTCTGGAGCCACGCACTTCCCTTGACCAGTTGGACATGCAAGGTCTTTTCCCTGAAACGTCCCGCCGGCGCCTTTGCACCCCGCGGAAGTCCAACAAAGCGCGTTCATATTCTGCTGCGGTTCTGATGTCGGTTGCGATCCCTGTGTTGCCTGCGGTCCTTGTGCCGCCGATGCGTTGTGCTGATAATGACCAATCCCTTGTGTAACATCAATAAGCCCGCCTTGCTTCCCACATTTCGGGCCGCACTGCATAAAGCTAAGATTCCCCCCAGAAAACACAACTGTTTTGTCATTAAGACAATAACAATCGCCGTAATAAAATCCCACACTATCATTTGGACAAACTTTCTCTGTAACACGACCAGTCGGTGGGGATTGTGACGTAGCGGGTACGACAATTTTCCGAGAGCAACCATGCGAATCAGCGGGCGCTGCTGCCGCAGAAGCCGTTATCGGCGGGATAAAAAGCAACCCTACCAATCCAACAATCGCACCTGCTATAAAACATCGCCTGAGGAATTGAGTTGTTGACGAAGTTATATTCATATTCATGATTTTGATTTTCGCACCTGATCAGCAATAAGTTCAAGCGTTGCCTCATCAAGCTGACCTGAAATCTTTACACCGTTAAAAAAGAAGGTTGGCGTTCCTTGTACTCCAACGGCGAGGCCGTCATCGATAGATTTTTTGATCACATTTAACGGCGTTTTTGCACGGATACACCCGTCATATTTGGTTAGATTCACCCCGAGCTGGCTCGCATAGATACGAAGATCGTTTGCACTCTGTGCATCTTGACTCGCAAAGATGCGATCATGATATGACCAGAATGCGTCTGGATCAATACGAAATACGCAATCCGCAGCGATAGCCGCATCCTGTGCGGTTGGATGGAGTTCAGTAATCGGAAAATCTCGAAGAACAAACGACGTGTCGGTCGCATGTTTCTCCATAAAAGCACGAACAGCCGGTGCGGATGCCTTACTGTAAGGACATTTGTAATCAATAAATTCTACGATCTGCAATGCTGCCTTTGGATTCCCCATACGCGGAACAGGCGTCCGCGGCACGAGTCTGGCGAGATCTTGTGGCGTCACATGCGTATTTGCGATCCGCGACGAGACGCTTGCGCGGAGCTGTTGATCTCGTATGCCGGAAACCGGATCAAATTTTCCACTTTTAATAAGAACCGCGTACCGGACCACGTTCGCGGCAAAAGCGATGAGACCTAAACCGAGCAAAGAAAAACCGACCGCTGCAACAATCGTCCAGGGACGCCGATACCATGGCCGCACATCAACCGACATATGGCTTAGTGTAGCACGAGTCCCAATAGAACGGCTTGACGGACGGTAGGACGAGCGGTACCGTCTTTTCACATTGTATGCGAACGCTTCTACTCTCCCTTGTCCAAATCTTGGTATCTGGCCTCCTGATGACGACGATTCTCCTCCAGCAAAGCGGAACGGGGCTAGGCGCAGCTTTTGGCGGAGCGTCCGACGTATTCCGAACCAAACGCGGCCTCGAAAAAGGACTCTTTTATTCCTCGATTGTTCTATCGGTTCTGTTCTTCCTCACCGCGATCCTGAACGTTGCACTGGCGTGACGCACGAGCGAATACGTCCCGCGTAATTCGCCTTACAAAAAAGCGAATTACGACCGATAAACTGCGCACAAGCTTTTATCATGTTCAATTTCCACCTCGACCGCATTCGTCTCGCGCTCCGACGGGTATTTTTTTGGCGCCATTCATCGACCGTAAAAGATGAACTTCCTCCAGAGATTTTGCACGATCACCGCATGGTTATCGGTATCACTGGACCAAAACGTATCCCACACATCCGACAAATTCGATATGCCCTTCGTGTCTTCAGCCCAAATGAACGTCGTGTCCTGATACTCGCAATACTCACGGCGTTTATTGCTCTAGGAATTACTGGAACAGTCTTCGTCCGTGGACGTGTCATACGTGTCCCGACTGTTGGAGGAACAATGACCGAAGCCCTCATTAATGAACCAAACTCCATCAACCCGCTTGATGCACCATTAAACGACGTCGATAGTGATCTCGTATCTTTGATCTTCTCCGGGCTCTTCCGAATGGAAGGAACAAAACCTGTCACAGATCTTGCCAAATCCTACAGCTGGTCGAATAATCGAAAAATATTGACCGTCAAATTACGTCAAAATGCAATCTTTCACGACGGAACGCACGTCACAGCTAAGGATGTTCGTTTCACATATGATAGTCTGCAAAATCCAGACCGTAAGAGTCCGCTCGCCGCGCTCTTTCGTGGCGTAACCGTGGATGCGGACGATCCATCAACGGTCCGTTTTACTTTAAATAAACCAGATGCAACGTTTCTCTCCAAACTAACTGTTGGTATTCTTCCCGCGCATCTCTGGCAAAATATTCCGGAAATGAATGCACGGCTTTCCGACCTAAACCTCAAGCCAGTTGGTTCTGGACCATACCGCGTCAAATCATTCTTGCGAGATAATCTCGGAGCCATCCATTCCTATACACTCGAACGATTTAATCGATATTATGGTGCCAAACCTTATTTATCGACGCTTATTTTTCAATTCTATCCGAACCGACAAAGTGCATTTGATGCGTTCCACTCGGATCTTGTCGAAGCTGTTGGATTCGTAAACACAGCAGACGCAGCAAAAGTCTCAGCGCATGCCCACGACATCAAACTCCGGATGCCGGAAGAAACCATCGCATTTTTCAATCTCAATAATAAAATCCTAAAAAATAAAAAGATTCGTAAAGCGCTCTCCCTCGCCATTAATCGCGAAGATATCATCAACGCGCTTCATGGATATGCCGATCCAATTAATGGTCCGTATACGTCCGACACGGCCACGACGACTCACCCAGACCTTCCGATGGCGCGCAATCTCCTGACACATGTCGGTTGGAAACTTCCATCCAACGGGAACGTCCGCATCTTGGATACATCAAAATCCACAACAACCATCGCAACCCCAAGCTCAACGGAATTCGCAATTACTATCAGCGTAGCTGACAGCCCAGATCTTCGCGCTGTTGCAGAGGCGCTCAAACGGCAATGGTCTCTCATTGGCGCGCGAGTACGGATTAACACAATGACGACCGAAGAACTTATGCGCCGTGCAACACGGAGCCGCGATCTTCAGATCGTGCTTCTCAATGTCTTCCTTGGCCCTCAACAGGATATCTATTCGCTTTGGTGGAGCAAACAAGCCGTAGACCGCGGTATGAATATCTCCAACCTCACCGACCGCACTGTTGACAATGATCTTAATGCAGCTCAAAATGCAACATCAACAAATGCACTCTCGGCCGCCAGAGCAAAAGTCTCAAAAGCTATTATTAATGATATTCCTGCTGCGTTTCTCGTCCGACCGATTCACCATTATCTCGTCTCCGACGCTATAAATGGTGTCTCAAATTCAATCAGTATAAGCCGACCATCAAACCGCCTACGGGATATCCTGCACTGGTATATAAAAACTGGTTGGCGATGGAAGTAGTCACAATTGACAGCAAGATGATTTTCGCACACTATGCGTGTCACATTGTAACGGAAAAATACTAGATGGAATGTATTACAAAAAAACGCACGAAAATTTCTTTCTTCTTTTGAGGGCGAGTGGCGGAATTGGTAGACGCACTAGCTTCAGGAGCTAGCGGCCGCAAGGTCATGAGAGTTCGAGTCTCTCCCCGCCCACCAGAATAGAACTTGTCCGCCTCTGGCGGGCTTTTTCTTTGGCGGCGCGTAGCGCCGACCAAGCGTTTTGCCCCCCTTTTTTAATTCACTTTTTGGCGCGCTTACGCGCAGTCTTTTGTTGTGGAGGTGGAGGTTTGAGCCAAAGATTTCTTTGGCGACGACCTTTTTGGTAAAAAAATCGTTACAGACAGCAATTTTGTCCATAGTTTGTGCGGTTTCTATCCATTTTGAAAACGGTTTGAGTCAATCATTCTGCCTATGTGAAAGAGAGTGTATTTCTGCTTGTAGCGACTTCTTTCTTGATAACAGTTTTGCTTTCTCTTTGCGATAGATTTCCTTTTCAATATCTTGCTCAAGATAGCCATCAAGAAGTCGCGACAATCTTATCGACATTTTTTGCATTTCACTTTCTCTCTCTTTCACATCGGCAGACAAAGACTTGGCGGAATTTTTAAAGTCCTCGTCTGCAAAACGAGTCAATTCTTCCGCCCAGTCTTTGGGTAAAGAAACTTTTTTTGATGAGAGATGATAACTGGCGACTCATTTCTTTTTCTCTAACAGCAGACTCGGAACACTTCATATCTTTGCGTTTCTTTGTACAGCGATAATATGTATATTTATGTACATTACCATTTTTCTGCCGTTTGAATTTGTGTTCTCCAATTATCATTATTCCGCATGAGGTACACCGCACAAGTCCGCAATATGCTTGCGGTTCATTTTTTTTGCTTTTCGCTCTGGCTGACCTCGTTGCTTTATCACCTCCTGCACCTCATCAAAAAGTTTCTTTGCAATGATTGGCTCGTGCTTACCCTCGTGAATTTTACCGCCATATTTAAACAGTCCAACATAAAATGGATTTGAGAGTATAAAAGCAATTCTTGTTTTGGAGATTGGCTTTCCAGAACGCGTAACAATTCCAGACTTCGCCAAAAAGTGAGAGATGTCTTCAAGTCTTTGATTTCCTTTTACGTACCTTTCAAACATTGCTTTGAGTATCTTTGCTTTCTTTTTCTCAACCACAATAGTTTTTGTTTTACTGTCATTTATATATCCAATAGGCGCTTGGCTTGGAAAGATACCATTTCTCACTTTTTGGCGGAGACCTCTTTTCGTGTTCTCGGAAAGTGAATCTACATAATATTTGCTTTGTACGAACGCCATTGAAAGCATAAATTTACCTTGTGGCGTATTTTCAAACCAATGACTTGGAAATTTAAGGCTCGCAAGTTTACCGATGTCTAGCAAGTACACAATCTGTCCACCGTCTATAGAATTGCGCGCCAATCTATCGGGGTGTCAACTCACAATTCCATTTGCTTCTCCTCTCTCTATCCGCTTTAGAATTTCGCCAAAAATGACACGCCCTGGATTTTTAGCAGATTTCTTTTCTATTACCTCATCTATGATTTCCAAATTCTCATTTTTGGCGAAAGCGCGCAATTCCGTAACTTGCACTTCAATACTCAAAACTTGTTTATCCTCAACATCGGTAGACTTGCGAGCATACAAAATGTATTTTTGTTTTTCCATAATATTACAAATTAGATTGATAATACCAAGATACTCAAAAAGCCGCCCTGGTGCAACCAGCAGAGATAAATCTCAACTGTCCAAGACGGCTTTTTAAGTCCGAAAAAGAAAAACTTAAATTGCCAAAATTGCTGTCTGTAACGAACCTCCACCTCCACAACAAAAGACTGCGCGTAAGCGCGCCAAAAAGTGAATTAAAAATGGAACCTGCCTGCGCCGAGACTTCGGCAGGCAGGCAAAACGCTTGGTCGGCGCTACGCGCCGCCAAAGAAAAAGCCCGCCAAAGGCGGACAAGTTCTGTTCTTGTGCCTTTATTTTACCAAGTTCGAACCTATTTCCAAAACAAACACTAACTCACATGACGGAGTGCGTGGAAACTTCGAACTTTATCTTACGCTCCGATAATGCGGTAATGTGGACAAAGAAAGCGGAACGCTCCGCGGCTGTATTTCGTCCGCCTAAGGCGGACGAACGACGACAACTCCACCGCGCCACTCGCCTCCGCTAGCTCTGCACTAATTCAGAATAGTCGCTCCGCCCCTTTCTTCATTGAGCGCTACGGCGAGCCACAAAAAACAAAATTTGTCTTTTCCTTTTTCAAAAAAATGGGGGCAAAAAAAGGATAGAAACGCAAAGAAAATTTTGATTATGGATTTAATTCATGTTACAAAAAAATTGAGGGTGCGGTATAGTGGAAAAGGAACTTTCACAATTAAATAAGGAGATAAGAAATGTATGTTATTGGCATAGAAGGTCTAGTTCGGGCTGGCAAATCAACCCTAGTTAAGTGGCTCGCTGAGTTTCTCAATGCTGGAGTGGTTGAGGAGTATGGAATGTATATTAAGAGAACAGGTACTGGATTTCCATCATTTCCGTTTGTTTCGTACAAAGCTGCCCTTTCCGCATCCATGATGTTTTTTGATATTGAGGAGCGACGACTGGCGGATCTCAAGCGCATTAAAGACAAAGGGATTATCTTGGTAGACAGAACCTACTTAAGCTGTCTAGGTTTTGACTACGCAGCGCGGTATTTCACTGGTTTCGACACCTTTAGGGAGGTTGAGAATCTATGGTGTGCCGCTCGCAAAATCGAACTAGATTTAATTCTGTTTCTAGATGTGTCGCAGACCAAACTGGAGGAACGAATCGCATCACATCAACACCTCTATCTTCCTCATCTCTGTGATCCGACTTTCAATCGGTATATCACAGAGTTTCTACAACAAAGATTGGGAGGAGATGAACACATCGTCCATATCAACGCCGATCAAGGTCAAGATGTGGTGCGACACCAAGCACTCACCCACATTAAGAGGCTTCAGGACTAAAAGAGGGACTAGTGATAGTCCCTCTTTCTTAATATTGCCATTCCCATTTATGTTTTACGGAGTTATGTATATCATCTAATACCTTAAGAACGTCATTCTCTGTTTTTGTGGCGTATGCTCTTCCCCCAATTGATTCAAATAGAGTGCAATTATCTTTTGAATCATCGATAAGTATGCAGTTTTCCATAACTACTTGTCGCTCCTCAACTTGCTCAACAAAATATCTTCCATTATCACTTTTCTTAAATCGCCCCATGGTATACGAATTATCAATACGATCAAAAGACGCTACTAATTGAGGATTATGGGGAATAGTAAATCTATCAAAGCTGTCCATGTTGTCAGTAACGAGAATGCAAGAATAAAATTCACGCAGAGTTTGTATCTTCTTCAAAATCTTTTCAGATATATCAATATTCGAACAGTCTTCGCAAAATACAGCAAATAATTCTTCGTAGGGAATATTTATTTCTTTCTTAAGAATTTCATGAATTTCTTCAGAAGTGTATTTGCCGACCATCCAGTCAATAACAATAGAAATATTATCTTTGAATAGATAAGTTTCTATTGTTTCATAATAGGGATGTAATGAGTGCTTAGTGTCTCTGAGTGATGTCCAAAATGGATCATATGATAGAACTCCGTTAAAATCCAAAAATAAGATATTTTTGTTTTTTCTGACAAAACCATTTGATCTAGTATATTCTTGATTTTTCATTTTTTCCTGATTGACTAACGAATCAAAATTCTTGAGCATTGTATCTATTTTAGAGTATAACTTCTTTAAAAAATTACCGCCCTTAAGATATGGTAATAGTTCGCGATACAAGTTGGCGGTTCCTTCATTAGGTATCGAAATACTCTCCAGTAGACTGGAGGTTAGTGGATTAGAAAAAGTTGAAGCCTTGGACAAAAGACCAGCCACTTCAAGCTCCACCATAGTTCTCACACATTTTTCGCACTTACCACAATTTAATTTTCCTCCACTGTTTTTCCAGCACACGCGAAGATACTTTAGTGTTGTTGGTGAATAAGCGATATTTTTAAAAATTTTATCTATCCTCTTTCGCTCAATACCGTAATGTATTATATCTAATGTTTCTGAAGCAAAAAGTAGATCGAGTTCCGGATGCGATCCATTTGGCGTAAACTGACCTACACTGTTACTTGCTGGTATATAGAGGGTTGAAATTGATTGGCTGAAAATATGCCCAATAGCAACAAGAGCAGCGCCATGAATGAAGTCCCAACTAAAAAGTCTCTCGGTAAACTCCCTAAGATTTGTGGTTATATATACAATATCTTTATTCAAATAATTGGCAGCGGCATCCAAATACTCACTCGTCTTTTTAAAAAGAAGATCATCCCCGACACGAACATCATACCCATACACATATATAAGTTTTTTAATTTTTGCATCAGTAATATCTTTGTCAGAATTCAGAACTGTATCGAACGAATCAATGCCTCCTGAGAAAAAAGAAGCAACAATTCCATCCTCGGACAGCTTTGTTTCTGGTTGCGCGTTGATAATTTTTATCTTTTTTAGTTCCAATTCTGGAAACCAATTACTATATATTGATTGTATTTTCTTCGATGAAACCATGAGTTTTTCTGAAATGGGAGAATCAGACAAATCTATATCTTCGGCGACAAACATTGCAGGCAAAATAATGAAAGAAAGAAATGAAGAGGCATCCGAAGCAACTTTTAAATTAGAGTTTGTTTCAAACCACACGCTCTCGTCCCTACCTTGAAATACAAAAGAAATTTCTGCCCGCGTGGTCAGTTTCTTTTTTTGTGTTGTAATATTTGTAAGTTTTATCATGCGCGATTACATATTCTCTTAATAAGACTGACGCCATCTTCTACAGAGAAAGAGGGATATTCTAAGCTGTTCTGTCGCTTTTTTACCATCGCAAACGCCCCATTATTTTTTGTTCGATAATACTGGTCATAATTTATCGCGATTACAGGAACACCAGAGCTCAAGGCAAAGACCAGTCCATGATATCGTGTTGAAAGTAAAATATCCATTTTGGATGTAATTCCCTTGACTATCCCCGGAATTTTTGTTTTGTCTGTTTCCATTAAAAACACACTAGACGATATTTGGTGAATTTTATCTTTTGGTATATCTCGTGTTATATCTGACATGAATTTGGTATCCAGTCCATTATTTTCATCAAACATGTGCGGAATTAGGTATAAATGAGCTTCAGGAAATTTTCGGTGTATTGCAAAAAGCGAAGAAAACACTTTATTTCCCCTTTATAAATAAAAAAAAGGGATATCTCAGCTAACAGCCAGATGATCTACGAAGTCCAGCTTGCCTGAATTTAGTATATCATTTTGTTAGGCGAAGCTCGCGTAGCAAGTAAGACTAACAAATATTCCGGCCATTAGGCAAAAAATGAGCGAAGCGAATTTTGCCTAATGTCAGGGATATACGAAATTTTTCTGGAACGAAGTGGAAGAAAAATTTAGGTGAGGGGCGAGCTGAGGGCTGAACCGTATATGCTTTGTTATACGCCCCGATGACTGAAAGAAAGAGAACGCAGCGTCCCCTTGAGTTTCAAAACAGCAACTTAATCAACAATCTCATGTTGTTCAGGAGTCCATTTTGGTGCATTAACTAATGCTAAAAATAACTGACTTCCTTCAACCCAATATACTTCACCTTTTTCTTTGATCGCAACGACAATAAGCCGCCACGATTCGATTGAGCATTTTTCTCCTTTGAATGAGCCAAACAGACATATTATTTTCAGTCCATTTTTTGTGCCAATTTTTTAAGATAAAGAAGAAATTCCTTATTTCCTCCAATCCCCTCAATCGGAGATTCTATTACATTTACCGGCGTAAGCCTTTCTTTTATTGCGAGTAGCTTAATAGTATCAATTACCTGCTTATGCAAAGTTGGATCGCGCACAATACCCTTTTGAATACGCTTTTTCCCAACTTCAAATTGCGGTTTTATCAGCACCACTGCCTCGCCACCATCCCGTAGTAATTCAGTTACTTTTGGCAATACATGTTTGAGTGAGATAAAAGAAACGTCCACGGTGATAATATCAAATAGTCTAGAAAAATATTCGCTCGTTGTTACACGGATATTTTTATCTTCTATGACGACCACGCGCGGATCGTCACGCAACCGTTTCGCAAATTGATCATGTCCGACATCTAGGGCATATACCTGTTTTGCTCCTTGATGCAGCAATACTTCTGTAAAGCCTCCGGTTGAAGCTCCCACATCAAGACACACTGCATCAATGACATCAACCCGCCACGTTTTCAAAGCCTTTTCCAATTTTAACCCCGCCCGCGAAACCCACGGAATGTCTTTGACTGTTACCTCTATCGCCGCGTCCGGCGTACATTGTGTGAACACTTTGATAATTGATTTCCCATCAATCAACACATGACCTGCTTTAATTAATGCTTTCGCGCGCTCTCGCGACTGCGCATATCCAAGTTGTACCAACAATTTATCAAGTCTTGTCAACTGTGTCTTTTTCATTTTAATATCTTGTTCAGCGTTTCTGTCCTTCCCCGCATCAGATATGTTTGGTTGTTTAGTGGACTTTTTTTCTGTCATATTATTTGCCTCCCTTTATACAACAGTATACTCATTTTTTTACTTTTTATCCAAGATACTGGATCGCGAACGCATAGTGCAACTCTATCATAAGATTGAAAAACCCCACGTCTGCATGGAACAGACGTGGGGTGTAAGTATCAGCATTCGGCAGTTGTGCCTATTAGCTAAATTTCTTCGAACTACATGGTGAGCCACTCTGGCGACAGCACCCCGACTCGGCAGCTCCCATCATCTGGCGGGACTGGTGTCCTGTGTCGCTCCCAGAAACACCATGTGCGTTCC
>QIKL01000047.1 GCA_003231955.1 Candidatus Uhrbacteria bacterium
AAAAAGATTTACAAAAACGGCAAGGCATGCTATCTTTATTTAAAGTCAAATAGCTCTTTCCAAATAAAGAATGAAAGGAGGTGTAGCGATGTTTATTTACATCGGCGGCGTGCCCGGAGTTGATAAAACGACAATGGTTGCGGAAACCGAAGAACTTGCACGGAAGTGTAAAATCAGAATGGAGAAAATCAAAGGAGCTCCGATACTCTGTGAATTGGCAGACGTGACTACTGTTGCGGAACTACGAACTCTACCCGAAAACGTGCGTCGAACATTGCATCCGGAAATGAATAGACGGCTCTACGAAATTAATCGCTCAGATCCTGAAATTGTTCGGCTTGCGGATAGACACTTCGTGTACTTCGATATTGAAGGAAAGGAGTATGAGATACGGCAAATCCAACCTTGGGACAAGGAACAGATGATTGCAATAGCGGTCATTATTACAAGCCCCAATATTATCCTAAGCCGTCGCCTCAAGGATACAAACGATCGGCCTGACCGCAAGTACGATATCAATTTCTTAATTATAGAACAGAAAATGGAAATTGATATTGCGGTCTCGCAAGCTAAGGAACTCGAAATACCTTTTTGCTTCATACGCAACGAGGCTGACAAGAGCCCAACAGCCGCGGAAACGCTCCTTTTTTTCTGCATGCACCAAGCGCTATGCCACAAGATACGCGCATAAGAGCACACGATCTGCCGTATGCTCTTTTTTCAACTCATAGAAGAACTTAATTGAGCCAAGATAGGGATGATTTAATTCTGTTAAAGCATGAATTAAGGTACGAATCGGGACATTGCGCTCTATACATAACATAGGTGGTCGGATATGTATCTGAATCTAAACATATGTAGCCTCGTAAAATAGCCTCTTTGTCAAACCTACTATTCTTTCCTTAATAATATAAATCCAAAAAATCAGGCGGAGTATTGCTACTACCCCGCCTTCGCCCATGCCTCTTTGAGTATTTGTTCAATGGAGTCCTGGTCACTGGTATAAACCCAGATAATCTGTGCACCAGTTGATCCGCGTACGACGACTTTGAGGCCTGCTGGAACCCTTTGAATCTTGATATTTCTTTTTCTGCCCCTTCCGGTTATCTGAGCTGGTACCACCCTCGTGACCTCGGGCTCCTTCTTTACGGTTTTAATGACGAAAACCGCCTCTGGACTGAGGGTGGAGTGCTTTGATCTCACTTTTTTTCCCTTCAGCACACCTTTTCTTAAAGACATCATTCCCTCCTTCTGAGACCTGTATAACACAGGCGTCAGGTTATTATAAAATACTTCAATACGCAAACAACAAGAATCCCGTGGAGTTTCCTAGTGCGAGTAGTATGAATATCCACACTCCTCGTAACCTTCGGGTGGTCAACTCACTGCGCGATCTCCTCTTTGCTTAAACACACAATTTTCTTCAGTCACATTATGATCTTTCCTATAATCTTCCCACAAACCAAGATATGCTCTCGTAATTCGCGGCCGATTTGAAAAATTAAAATCATCGAGATATTTATTTATTATTTCTGGCTCTCCCTCAAATTCGACAAAAAAACTAAAAGGAAGCTCATCAAAAGATATAACAATATCTCTCTTAAAGACATTCTTTCGTTTCTTTTCAAAAATAATTTCTTTACTAAAGCCCAAAGATTTTAGTATCGCTCTTAAAGTTTCAACGTTTTCTCCTCCTTGGATTTTTACTTCCATTTCTTCTCGTTCAAAAAAATAAGCATTATCTTTTATTTTTCTTTTTACGGTCAAAACAATCTCTTTGCTTCGGCCTTCTATATATTTTATTCTCGGAAAAATCCCAGCTTTAATATTTGAGAAATCTTCCTTAAAATAGCCAAAAGTCCTTTCAAAATGAAAATCACCAAAACCCTCTGTGAGAGTGTTAAATTCTTTCGGTGTTAATTCAATTTTAACCTCTATTTCTTTTTTCATTTTTTTCTTCTTTTTCGTGATCATAATATGTAGGGTATTTTCCAGACATTGAAAATTTATATATTGTCTGATCTTTAACCCCGGCATCTTTATACCCTCTTCGTCTATCCCAGCAAGTGGGACAGTCACCGCATTCAATATCAAACGACTTAACGCAGGTTCTCGCCTTATGCAGAGGCACCTCATTATCATGCGCCCATTTTATAAAAACATCCTTATCAAAATGATTGCCAAACTCCGTTTCTATGGGTAATGATATAAATTGCCAAGACCAGTCATTTAATATTTGACAAAATAAAATATTCATTAACCTAACCCAAGTGTTGAGAACAGTGGTACGAAAAATCCGAACTCATATTAGAAGCGAATACTGTTTTTATTTCAATCCCTTTTGCTTTTAGAGCATAGCCGTACTCCATCCCTGTCAAAAACACAATCGGCCCCCTTGCAGGATAAGACACGTTATGCCTCAATGGAATATCATCCACCATTCTTTTTGTTTTCCTCAATAGGTCCTTGTATTCTGCGCCCGGTGTTATAGCGGTTATCTCTTTGTAATCATGGTAAAGCTTTGGAAATCTCTTCTTATAAAATAGATTAAAGTAATCCACTGCTTTCTTTTCATGCTTATAGTTGGATTGTCCTCTGTTTATGAAAAATGGATAGACATTCAAGCCAAATTCTTTTAACAGAATTCCTATGTTGGCAACAGAATCCTGTCCACCAGACAAACAGACGGCAATATTCCCACCTTTTTTTGGCATTTTGACCACATATCCTCTTTTATCTTTCAGAATGTTGCTAAAAATTTTAAGCAGATTTACATCTTCATTCACCTTGTCCTCAATTTTTATCTTTCCTTGCTTATTCAGTATTTTGCTCATAGTGTTTATATAAGCTAATTATTTCATTTGCTTCTTTAATGCTTTCTTGATAAATATGGGCATCCGTTAAAAAGCCGTCTAATGGACCGCTCCAAACATTTGTTTTAAGTTTTTTAGCTAAACGCTCAGAAATCTCTTTTGACAAAAGAGAAATTGCGGCAAAATTGCCGCCGGCTTTTTGATAAGCGTCTATTGATCTTGCGTTGAATAATGTATTCATATGATACCCCCTTTCATCGTTAATCTTAATAAGCCGGAACTGAACTGTGGTTATGCAAGGCAAATAATCATCTTTCGGTTTTTCTAATACTCTTTGATAATCTTCCTGCCGCACGAAGTTCATAATTGCTTTTTTTGATTCTGGAATTTCGGCTAATCTTGCCACAACAAAATCCAACATCTTCCAATCTTTTATTCTCGCATAGTAACTTTTACTGCCGGGACTAAAAGAAGGCACAACATCAAAATCGTGCATTACTTCTTTATTAAATGTGAGATTGATTATTTCCTCAACATTCTTTTTGTTCCCGTATTTCTCAATGAGAGGATCTGGAAAAGATTGTGTTGCCGATTTTATACGAATATTTTGCAAGCTCAATCTTTTTCTATCTTCATCTTCCGTAAGCACACCGTTTTTGATGATAGCTTCAACCAAACTTAACCAGATGCTCCCTATTGTTTCACCGTAAATGTTAAAACCAAATGGATCTAGTTTGACATACATAAAATAAAGATAGCATGCCTTGCCGTTTTTGTAAATCTTTTTCGGGGAAAAATTGGGGGGTGAGGGGGGAATTTTTGCCCGCGAGCCGTTCGCGAAGCTCCACCTGAATACTTGGAGGATGGAACCGAGCAGAAAATCCCTCTTTCCTTTTTTAATTTTTTTGAGGGGTGGCACACGAAATAAAATATGAATTAAATTCGGCAAGATAATTTCAAAAATTTGTCGCTGTTTTATATCGAAAGCAGGGTGTTGATGTATGAATGGCTCGGGGACTAGGGCTCGAACCTAGATTCACGGCTTCAAAGGCCGCTGTCCTACCGTTAGACGATCCCCGAATAAACAGATTATCAAACGCTCGGATGATACGAATTTTCCAGAGCTTCGTCAACGACACACCTAAGAATACCCATCTTTCCCCTTTATCTATAAAAATCATTGCCAGTATTACGAGACGAACGCTTGACACCCACTGCATTTTTACATGATAAGAGCGTATACTGGCAATATTATTCATTTGTCTATTGTATTTCATATTTATGAAAAAAATACTCATAATCGCCGCCACACTCGCTCTAGCTGGAGCTGGCTGCGCCTCGCAGTCCTCTGTAGGTTCTGCGCCAAAAGCAACTGTACCTGCAGCTGGGAAGACCCAATCGGCCCAGACGACTGCATCTCAAGCCGCGATTCCCGCTGCCGAAACGTCGAATGAGGCGAATGCACTGGTCGTAAAAGACCAGTTGGCTGGCAACAGCATTAGTATCGCTTATGTTAAACTCGCGAAACGCGGATATGCCGCCATTCAAGCGGACACAAACGGTAAGCCCGGAAAAATCCTTGCCGTAAGCGACCTGCTCTTTGCTGGTGAGAATAAAGAAGTTCCCATCCACTACACGACAACGAACAAGACATCATATTGGATCGTACTCTACAGTGATAACGGTAACGGAAAGTTCGATGCACTCAAAGATGCCAAAGTTGAAGATAGTGCTAAGCATCAAGTTATGGAGACGTTTAAGATGACATCTGACCAGAACTTAATGATAACTCATGACAGCACGGTAAAAGAAGGATCCGATAGCAGTACGGAAATAAATCGTGCATCGGCAAAAAAGGCCGAGGACAAACGCGATGGAGGGGCGGACGAAAACGCCAAGTCAGGGCGTAAATAATCCAGAGTTAGATATACAAAAATCCGCTTCATAAAAAGCGGATTTTTGTATATCTAAAAAACGCCACTGTGATTCTCTCTTAGAGACTTATCGTCACAACGTTTCCACACCGAACGTTCCATGACGTATCAACCTCACAAATACGATAATGACGAGGAGCATGGATGAGCGCCGGATTCACATACACATTATCCGTGAATACTGTATGCGTGTTTTTGCGGACCTTGGCGAGATATCCGTCGATCGGGTACGACGGCGTAGATGTCGCGAACGATCGAACGAGGACATATTCGGCGAACGTACCTGTATTATTTGATACTGGTGTCCAACTCAAGACGGCAACGCCCGCCGATCCTGTCACGGTCAGATGAAGCTCGCCAAGGTTGGCGGGAAGAATTGGTACGACTGGGTCCGTCGCGCTTGTCGCGGGTATGACGATTATCTTTGCTGTCGGCGATATAGAGACCGGCATTGGATTGGCACGAACGTCTGGAACAGTCACCGCGACTTTGAGAGGACGAGAACACATTTTGTTACCGGAGGTAAGATCCGCACACAAGCGATACCAATAAGAGTTGCTTTTAGAAGGATGATCTTCCGCATTCGTCGAATAACGATTTGTAGTCACAGCAACCTTATCCCCCGCATCTGGAGCTGTTGGACCGTCTAGTGGCGTCCGAACAATTTCATACCTCGCAAATGACGCGACATGAGGATATCGCGTCCAAGAAAATGCAACATTGTCGCCTATGGATTTCGCATGAAATGTCCAAGCATAATTCACGGAAACTTTTGCCTGCACCGCAAGAGCGGCCAGAAATCCAACTCCAAATAGTGATATGATTATTGCAATGCGGCGATGTAGGCGCATATTATTATGTGACAGTATCAACCACGCGCTTCGCTTCGTCCAGCATATCGGACCATGCACCGATATCTTCGACAGACAAACGGCTAAGCGCAAAAACGGCTGCAAAACGCTCTTCCGACTCAAAGGGAAGCATGAGAATCTTTTCCCAACACGGAACGGCATCGGACCGAAGCGTAATGAGCCGGAGAGCATGCTCACTCGCCCAGTGGCGAAACGCAGTAAGAAACTCCGCATCACGCGGTGAAATTTGCTGTTTGAGTGCCTGATGAAGAATTCCTTCCTTCCTTTTCGTCGTTACGTCGCGAAAAACCGTGATACCACTCGTCTGCCAATCCTCAACCTCATGTGCGAGCAAAACTTCCCCGGGCTGTGTCAAAACAAATCGCATGAGCATGTCATCCTGCGTTAAAAGCTCGCCGAGATGTTCAGCGTTCTCTGAAAAAATAAGAGTTATATTTTTCATATTACGTCGTGGCGTCAACATTACAATAGATCTCATCCAACTCGTCGAGCAATACTGGCCGCAAGTATCCGCGCTGGACATTATCTAACCCCTCCCATTGTTTCACAAAATCGATATACGGCGCGGACACCTGCTTCATATCAAATGACCATACATTATCTGATCGACAGAACGACAATAACCGAAGAGCGGATGCTACCTGCATCCAGTACCGATTTGCGGCAGATATACGCGGTGATGAAAACTCGCTACGTATTGTCGCTCGCGTGAGCGTTTGTGTTGAATGAGATCTCCGCGGAATACTTTCTGTCCGTAGATATTCCTTACATGCGCGCGAGAGTATGGGATCCCCGACCTCTTCAAGTAATGGTGCGAGTTCATCGATAACGGATACCCGCTTAAGCTCCGACCGGAGAATCTTGAGATGCTCAGATGCTTCCCAAGGTTTAAAGGATGGATCAACGTGCAAAAAATACCATGTGATAAGTTTTGCGTTCTTCATTGCCTCCTCCGAAGTCGCAAGATAATTTTGTTCAAGTGACGCGGCAAATCCCCGCATCCATGTCTTCCAAGACGGTTTTCGTGCGATACTATACGATGCGATAAGCGCATGCTTAATAAGCTCCGCAAAATATTTGTCTATTTGGCCCATCGTACATCTTTCTTCGACAAAACCACTTTGATTTTTCTGTTCGATGGATTCAGTTTTATCAAACTGCGGGCGGCCTTTAGACACGACAGCCTTGTATACCATGTATTGTAATTCTAGACTCTGTTGCGTATCAAACTGATCGGGGTTTCTCCAGTCGTTTGCATGAATAAATTCATGTAGAAGGATGTTGCTCAACAAAAAATCCCGCATCTTCGCATTCATCCGCGCATCAGGTCCCACAAAATCTGTTGTTGTGATGACAATCTCACTTGATCCACTGAGCGACACTGCACAATGCGCAGATTCAAAGCGCCCTTCAAAGACTAAAGATGACATCGGGGAATAATGCGGAGTAAACGACACGATATTGTCCGTAGTGGAGCGCGTCCATGATTTTGGAAGCGCGCCGAGATACACACTCATAAATTCCTCGGACAGTCCAATGCGGTTACATCCATCAATTTTTACCACCGACTCCACGCGCTTCGCACCGCGTGCCTTCCTATCAAAGGGACACTGAATTGTCATACTAAACGAGTCAATGATGCTCTCCGCCATTTCGGAAATCATCTCCTCATTACTCGGAAACCTCTCATCAGAAATCTCACGAATCACGAGTGGCGGAATCGTTTGGCTAACTTTGTTAGATCCGTTCGCTATCGTGTTGTCACCGACAAAAATAGAATTTATTCCAAACCGTTTGAGTGCTGCATGCTTCCGTCGTAAAAGAGTGGCACTCTTTACTGGTGTGTGTACCAAGCTCCGTCGTGCTTGTGACGAAGATATAGTACCTATCGGAATCTTCCGCGTCATACAATCACCGTTTGAGATATTTCCCAACTGCAGCCCAAGAAGAGAACCCGACGAGTGATGCGAGCGCGATTCCTTCGGTAATCGTGAGGATGAGCGCATTGCCAACAAAGTATGCCGACAAACCTGGATTTGCACCATCAAAAACGCTCGCGAGACGCGGATCAATATAGGCTGATAATGCAACAACAATCGTACCCGTAAAAACAAGTGCAATCAGAGCGAGGAATATCCCTTCAAAAACGAACGGAAGACGCACATAGCTACTTGATGCACCGACAAGCCGCATAATTCCTATTTCTTCTCGCTGAGTATAAATCGCAACTCGAATCGTATTGAACACAATAAGTACAGAAAATAATATAAATATCAAAACAAGTCCCGCACCAAACAGCTGAACAGAGCGGCTTACGCTTTGGACGCGCGCAATTGTATTCGCATGATCCTCATAATTTTGTGACGAGATCGCAAAATCAAACTGTGGATTTTTGAGTGCCTTAAGCAGAAATGGATAATTATCCGTCTTTCGCGCTTTTAAAATCAACGTTGCACCTAGTGGATTTTCATTCAATTCATCCAACGCACCCAGTATCTTCTTATCGCCAGCATGTCGCGCCTTAAAGGCCGCGAGTGCTTCATTCGCCGTCAATAATTGCGCAGATTTTACCTGCGGAAGACCTGACATAAAAAATCGCGCCTGCTCAAGTACCGCAGGCGTGGTACTCGGAGAAAAGTAAACGGAAACGTCAATCTTATTCTCCAAATTCTGTGTTGCATGCGTTAAAAGAACATTAACCCCGATAAGCACATTCACGGACAACAAAGCTAAAATGAGAACAAATATCGTTGTCAGAGAGAGCCATAAATTCCGCGTGAAGTGTTTCCACGCGGCCAAAAAAATACGCCAAAAAGTAACAAAGAAGGACATTTATGTTGGAAGAAGATATTTACCTTCAGCTTGGTCTGAAACAACCCGCCCATCGGAAAGAGTAATGACACGCCGCCGGAGTGCGTTCACCACCTCACGGTTATGAGTAACGAGGACAACTGTTGTTCCAAAGGAGTTAATCTTTTCGAGTAAGTCAATAATCTCACGCATACTAATAGTGTCAAGATTTCCGGTTGGTTCGTCTGCAATAAGAACCTTTGGACGATGAACAAGCGAACGCGCGATCACGACACGTTGTTGCTCACCGCCTGAGAGCTGTTGCGGAAAACGTTTTCCTTTTTCGTCGAGACCAACAATCTTTAGAACTTGCGGAACGATTTCGCGAATACGTGAGGACGCGACTGTTGCCACTTCAAGCGCAAATGCGACATTTTCATATACCGTCTTTTTTGGAAGTAACTTAAAATCCTGAAATACCACACCAATCTGTCGCCGCAAATATGGAATATCGCGACGTGAGATATTCGTAATTTCCCATCCGCCGATTGAAATCTTTCCACGCGTTGGACGCTCCTCGGCAATCAATAGCCGCGCGATCGTCGTCTTCCCAGCCCCGCTTTGACCAACAATCGAAACAAACTCGCCCGGCCTGATGTGCATATTCACATCGCGTAGTCCGCGCACGTCTGGCGGATATATCTTCGAGATATGCTCAAGTTGAATCATACTAAAGAGCGCATCAGAAACTTATTAGCTCCTGCTTGATATTCTACGGGTTTTAAAAACAGGTTCGACCGTTACTTGTGTGAGTCCGAGCGAAAGCGGAGCGAGTTTTTTAAATGCCACAGCATCAAGATCAATCACTCGATTGGGAAACAGATTCCGATCCGGCCCATAATCATTAACAGTCACAACATCCGATATTTCTGGATGGTTCGCAAGACGAATAAGAAGTTTTGTACCCTTCGGGAAATCTGGCGATGCTGCACAATCGCAGCCTTTGTATCGATACCATGTTGCAGTCCCCTGTCGCATACCAGATGGAGACATCATGAGTCGAACAGACCCCTCAGCTCCCATCCGTGCTGTAACGTATCCATGTTGTACCGCAGTCGTTTGTGTCTGCCAGGCACCAAATGGTTTTTTTGTCTGAATCATCGGAACATCAAAACGAAATATAGAACTGCTCTCTCGAAAACCAACAGTAACGCCTCGCGATGCGAGGAGATACGAACTCGACCATTCAGCAGAAATCTCCGTCGAAGAGGACCTCGTCACAGTCAAATCTCCTGGTGCGAGTACATCTCCAGCATCCCACGAAATAAGTACATCCCCGCCAAAGAGCTGAAGATGAACGGGGCGACCTAAAAACCCCGAGTCAATATGGAGCACAATAGAGACCGGTTTCTGCGGAGCATCCGCCGCCAATGCGACTGGAGCTGCAAAGAGGACAGAAAGGACTGCTACTGCCCCCACGACTGCGAAACGATGTGAGATCATGAGATGTCGTCAGTTTAACAGATGATCTAGGAGATGAATACCTTAAGAAAGGAACTCGCTCATAATCATCTAAATGCCGCGCGTTATGTGACAAAATCTCCGTACTATTTACTAAAATTCCTCCGATGCATTCCTACCGTTTGTGGCGAGGCTCCAACTCGGACTTGTTTTTACGAAACGATTTTTGCGCGGGAAAAGATTCGCAAAGATAAGAATACTCTTTTGGAGATAGTGGAGTTTGAATT
>QIKL01000014.1 GCA_003231955.1 Candidatus Uhrbacteria bacterium
CGTCAAGGAGCTCGGCGAACAACCCCTGCACCACAATTTCGCGATGCTTGAGTTCGGTCTGTGTATCGACCAGATCCGAATGGGATTCTTCTATCTCCTTACGGCGTCTTTCGATGTCACTCCACGCGCGACGGATGTACGCTTCTTTTGCCTCAAGCACAGCGAGACGTTTCTTCGCCGTCTCCTCAGCAATGACCTTCACAGCATCACGCCGACGGGATGGAGCCTCATCGTCGCAAAGACCCTCACGATGCAGGACATCCAGCTTACGCCTTGCATGTTCACTAACACGTTGAAGGATTTCTCCAACGGTCGTGTCGGGAGTATAGCTAACCCCCAATTGCCTGGCATGAGTACGGACGGTCATACGTACCGCGTTCAGAGCATTCTCGAGGGATAGCGCCCTCGTTGCCTGATCGGCGACCGTATTTTGCAGCCTCAGCATATATTGCTGTGACCTATCAACAATAGGCTGTTTAGGATCATCATCCAGACAATCCTTCAGCTCCCGAATACGATGCTTGAGTGCTAGCACTGTGTGCCACACGTAGAAACCGCCGATAACGATTCCGATGAGCACGAGAAGAAAAGCTGCGATCCAAAAAAGCTGTATCCAGCTTCTGGTATGGCTTTCCTTTCTCACGCTTACGGAAGACGCTGCTAGTGTGGACGGTGGTGCGACAACGGGAATAGGGCTAGAAGACCCGATGCGAGGCGTGGGCGTGGGTGCGGACGGTGCCGTGGATAGCGTACCAACCTTGACCTTGACTCCGAGCTTCGCGAGCTGCGTGTTTACACACGCTGGGTTCGCCTTGCAACCTGCTGATTGCAGATTATGGACGACCTGCATTTTCTCACCAAAAGTGAGATGATGCACTCCCGTCAGGGTCAGCGTCTCCCCTGGGATAATATAGGTGTACTGCAACTTTTCAGGGCAGCCCTTCCAAATTGCATCGCTCGCACGCGCGGCGATGATATCCTTTACTGAGTTTGACCGTGGGTGCAACGCCCAGTGGTACCCATCACCTACGCGCTTGCACAGCGCCAATGTATGCGTTGGGTTGTCCGCACGGATATCCTGTGGCGTCGTTTGGAATGCCGCTGCGAAAGCCGGCGTGTACAGATTTGCGTGCTCGGAGATGTGAACGCGAATACCACGAGCGGAACGACTCACCACCGTGTAGTCGCGACCCTCCTTCGGCATTTGCGCTGACGCGGGGAGCGCAATCAACATCACGCATGCGATCACAAAAAACACAACATACGGAATTACCCGTCGAATTCGTGTTTGCACTTTCAATTCCTTCCTATTCTGCGTGAACTATGTAAAGTCCGACCGTCACCCCGATCCGTAACTACCAATGGTCACGAATCCGTTAGAACGGATAATTAAACACATCATACGATAGGCTAAGCGTCAAGTTTCCCAAGTATCAAAATTCGCTCAGTACGGACAGAGCAGGTAGACTTATATTTGATATTTTTGTCTCTATGAAACATTTTTGTATATTTGGAACACATCCGCGACTGAGTTTAGCCGAGCTTCGAGCGATTACATCCGATATTCCCGCTCCAATCCTATGCGGCCGCTCCGCCCTCATTGAGGACCAAGTATGGAATGGGAATGTTCTCATGAATCAGCTCGGCGGGACAGTTAAACTTGGTGACATTATAGCTGAACTTGATGGGAACGACTTCACGACAGAATCCGTTTTTAAATGCGTTTTTTCGCGAATACACGAGAGCTCTATTAATTTTGGATGGAATATCTTCGGTGGAACACGGAATATACGATCAAAGCTTGCAAAACTTGCAATTCCATTCAAAAAGACTTTGAAAGCACACCATATCGCATCGCGTTGGGTCACTGGCGAACACGACTCGACACTTTCTCCCGCAGCCGTCGCAAAACTCAAACTTCCAAGCAAAGGTCTTGATATCTGTCTTTTTGTCCATGGTACGACAATCTCTATTGGGTTGACGAGTAATGTTCAAGATGCGGACGCATGGAGCAAACGGGATTATGGACGTCCGATTCGAGATAGCGCGAACGGCATGCTTCCACCCAAACTTGCACGGATAATGGTAAATCTCGCAAGTGTGCCAAAAAATGGAACGATTCTTGATCCATTCTGCGGAAGCGGAACGATACTCATGGAAGCCGCGCTCGCAACACACGCAAAAAAAATCATCGGAAGCGATAATAAGAATACACAAGTCACTGCAGCAAAACAGAATACCGAATGGCTCATCAACCAACATATTATTCATCTAGAAGATGAAGGCCAGTTCCAATTCATCACAAGCGATGTACAAAAACTTTCAACACATCTTTACCCATCTTCTATTGATTGCGTCATCACTGAAGGTACACTCGGACCACTACTCAAAGGACATGAACGTCAAGCAGAACTTGAAAAAACATCAAAAAAACTTTCGTTACTCTGGGAAGAAACACTCAATACGATTCGTCCAATCCTGAATGACAATGGAACACTCGTTTGTATTTGGCCCGCATTTAAAACACAGAATGGATCCGCGCGCGTGGATCTGAATCTCCAACTTACATCCCTGGGATACGACCTAATTGATCCGCTCGGCGGATGGGAATCTTCCAAAGGACCACTTATTTACCAACGTCCAAACCAGCACATCTCTCGTCGCATCGTCATTCTAAAAAAATCCGCTTAATGTAGCTATTTTTATAGCTTTCCTGATACATTTTGAATCTTTATTTGTATAAAGATATGTGAGGCGAATACTTGACAAAAAGACAAAAATCAACTAGGGTTTTTCATTCTGGCGCATAGTGCGTTTCAGGAATGTTTTTTTCAACAAGGAGGTCCGTGTGACCAAGAATAAAAACTGTCCAAAACCCATGAGGCTGGCGACGGTTACACCGCTACATCCCGCCAGCATAGGGAGGCCACCTCCGTCGGTCTACCTCATATCGTACTTCGACGGTGACATTATTCCGAACGGAGCAGATGACCCAGCATACGTTGTATGCAGAGGAGCTGTCCGCGTTGAAACGGAAATTCTCACGCCTACTGGTTACCGAACGTACTCGCTCGGGAGTGTCGAAGCTGGGGAGCCATTCAACCTTGAGGCTCTTTATCAGAGGAGCGGCGGTGCAGTGCCCCACCTCCGTTACGTCGCACAGGCGACGACTGAGGTTCTTGAGCTAACTCAAGAACGCATGCCTCAAAAAATTGAAGATGAACGAGCATTCTTCAAAGCCGGCATCAAGGGCATGCAACGACGCCTCACGCGTGTGCAACGACTAGCGGCATACAATGCCGAACAGCTTTATGCGAATTCCAAGCGAGGAGATGCAGCAACAATCCGCGCGCAGCTTCATAGCAAAGAGGCAGAGATTGACTCCGTCCGCGCGGAAAACAAGCAACTCAAAGAGCTAGTGAGTATGCTCGCCCGCGCCAACAACGCGGCCCGCGCCGGGTTTGAAGAAGAGCTCGCGCAAGTGGGCGAACGATCAAGAGTAAACTACGAGGAGCTTGAGCGGCTTCGAAAAATCGAAGCGTCACGCTGGGGAGTTGTCGAACAGCTCTTTGAAAAGTATGGCGTCAAGATGGAGAAACTCTCAAAGAACGAGATTGAACGGCTCCTTGGTCTTGCCGAATCGGACCATGAAAACACACTCGTCGACGATGAAGCATCAACCAAACCGTATCGTCGGCGCATGCCAACACTCGGTTTTGAAGAGCTGGCAAACAGCGCGCTTCTTGAACAAGAACAGCTTGATGATGATAAGGAGGTCAGTCGAGATACGCTGATCGACGATCTTCTGTATCCAACCAGCTGATGTACCTTTTTTTTATTCAAACCTCTGGATAGACTTGCTTTCCATCTTCATCAAAGATCAGAATTGCCTGTACGGGGCAAGCTTGCGCCGCAAGAAGAATCTGTTCATCACTTGAACCTTTCGGATCAACAACAACGGCGATATTTTTCTCATCTAGCTGAAAGACGTTCGGTGCAATTGTGACGCAAGGAGCAGCGCCAATACACACATCTCGGTCCACGACGATCTTTCCAATTTTCATACTGTTTGGATATAAATCCTGATAAATAAACCGCTCTGAGCCCGTATGAGAGATGCTGAATGCACAATGAAAATGCGTTGAAGTTTTTTATTCATAGATTATTCATCGTCCCGATCGGCCTAAAAGCGCACCTAAGAGACTAACATCGTCATTCTGCACCAAAATACTTCTCTTTGTAAAATCTAATGAGATTCTCAACCTCGGGGATACAACATGGATCCCCAATTCCAACTTTTGTTTTTGCTTGAACTTTTTCAAGCGTATATGCTCCGTCAAGCACCGCTTCTTCAATATCATGGTCTGTTATCTTTAGGACCTTATCGATGATACGTCCCTGTTCGACCTCAATCTTATCCGTCTTCCCAGCCTTTCGATACCAATCATTTATCGCGGAACGGAGTGCTTTATCGCCGAGTACGGAGCAGTGAACCTTGCGCGCTGGCAATCCGCCGAGGCGCTCCATGATATGCTGCGGGCGAAATTTCCGCGCCTCATCTAGCGTAACCCCACCATTCTCTGTGACCATAACCGACATCATTGAAGTCGACGCAATCGCCGAACCACATCCAAAGGTTTTCCATTTGAGATCCGTAATCCGTTCAGTCGCTGGATCGACTTTAATCCAAATCTTCATAGCATCGCCGCACGCGGGGGAGCCAACCATGCCCATGGCTGCCTCGCCGTACGTAGCTTCATTGTCCATAAAATTCTTTGGATGAAAAAAATGCTCTTTCACTGTATCGGTGTAGAACCAGCCCTTATCTTTTTGTGTAGAAACGACATCGCCAGAGCGTCCATCGGTAGTAGGATTCGTGACAATATCGGATATTTTAGATGACATATTTATGGCGTAAAATATTTCATATCAAGATTTATAGGACTCATGTGTCTAAGTTTCTCGACGATGCTAGGCATGACTGTGATCACACGTTCAATGTCTTCTGGCATCGTACGTTTTCCTAATGTGAACCGGAGCGAACCATGTGCGCCTTCGTATGAAAGTCCTGTCGCAAGAATGACATGTGACGGATTAAGCGAGGCCGATGCGCATGCAGAACCCGTCGAGCAATAAATACCCTCGGCATCAAGATAGAGTACCGCAGCCTCTCCCTCAATATCGAGGAAGGAAAAATTTACGCTGTTCGGTAAACGCTTCACAGGATGTCCATTCAATCGTGTCTTTGGAATCGTGAGCAGACCATCGACGAGCCGGTCACGTAATATCGTAAGCCGCGCATTTTCTGTATCTTTTTCTTCCTGCATGAGACGAAATGCTTCAGCGAACCCTATGATACCGGACACATTCTCCGTGCCAGAACGAATATTTTGTTCCTGTCCACCACCACGGATAATCGGCTCAATCTTTGTGCCGCGCCGAACATAAAGTATGCCAACACCTTTTGGCCCGTAGATCTTAGAGCCGCTCACTGTGAGAAGATCTACATGCAATTTTTCGACATCCAAATCTAAAACTCCCGCCGCCTGACAGGCATCAGAATGAAAATATGGATACGGCGTCTTCTGCTCTTTACGCCATTTCAAGATTGCGCGACCGATATCCGCAATGGGCTGGATCGTCCCAATCTCATTGTTCGCGGTCATAATGGAGACAAGTACCGTATCTGGACGCAACGCTTGTTTAAGTTGGTTAACCGAAATACTACCGAATGTATCGACAGGAAGGATTGTAAGCTCAATCTCACCAATCTTTTGGCTATAGCGCAACGTCTCAAGTACGGCGTGATGTTCAATAGCCGACGTGATGACATGTTTTCCTCTTGCTTTATGCGCACGTGGAATACCAACGACCGCAAGATTGTCGGATTCGGTCCCGCCAGACGTAAACACAATCTCGTCAGCGCGACAGTTCAAAAACTTTGCAATCATTCCGCGTGCATCGGCAACAGCAGTCTTTGCTTGAAGTCCCGGCGTATGAAATGAAGATGGATTTGCAAAGGTCTCTAAAAAATATGGACGCATCACATCCATGACGCGGCCGTCAACATAGGTCGTCGCGGCATAATCAAGGTAAATTTCTTTCACAGAGACAATTAGATAGTGCTAGCAAGCGTTGTTTCGCGTAAGGTCTTTTGCAAATTCTGCTGAATAATCTTCCAGACATTTCTAGATGCACATTTGGATGAGACTGGGCAGGGTGTTGATGATGATTGGCAATCCACAAGTTCGACTGGACCTTCAAGTGCAATAAGAATCTCCTCAAGCGTAATCATATCGGGGCGCTTCGCGAGACGATACCCGCCATTTGGGCCCTGTTTACCGCGGATAAGGCCGCTTTTTTTGAGTACAGCCGCTATCTCTTCCAAATAGCCTTGTGATAATTGCATATGTGACGAAATCTCCTGCAGAGAAATGAACTTTCCGCCGGCTTCGGCGAGCGTCGTCATAAGGATGAGTGCACTATGATCCCGCGTAGATACATGAAAAAGATTCGACATAATTCCTAGTTCCGTACTAGGAATTTAAACCAAACACACACATAACACAAGCCCATATTTTTTATAAAAAAGAAAAAAAATAATCCGCCCGAATCGACATAGTGGACCTAAATAAAAAATATGTATATATTCATTATACATAATAAAGATTATTTGGCTTAATTTAGCCAAAAATATAGGCTTCTTTCTCTTGACAAGACCACTAATTTATGATATAGTATTTTGTTCAATCAGAAACTTCAATCTCCAGAAGGAAGGAGGAGACGATGCATTACAATCACAAATTTTGCCTAATTTTTTTCGCCAATCGATGACGATCATGGATGGTGCGGACACTCTCGTCCGCACCATCCCCAATCCTGAATGTTTCTCGATAGAGGAGGAACCGTTAGGTACCAAAACGACCCCGATATTTTCCGGGGTCGTTTTGAATTTTAACTATCGTATTTTTCTCGCGATGCGAAGAGAATTGGAGAGCACACTTACGCTCGACATGGCCATGGCAAATGCGGCGATAATGGGATTTAATATACCAAAAGCTGCAAGTGGGATGCCTATCATATTGTAAAAGAATGCCCAAAATAAATTCTGTTTGATAGCTCTGAAAGTAAGCCGTGCAAGACGAATAGCTTCAGCAGCTTTACGTGGTGAACCGCTCATGAGCACGATTTGTCCTGTCGCAATCGCCACATCTGTGCCAGTCCCAACTGCGATCCCGAGATCTGCTTGCGCCAACGCGGGCGCATCATTTAATCCATCCCCCACAAACGCAACCTTCTGCCCTCCCGCCTGAAGCGCTTTAACCTTCTCAGCTTTTTCCGTGGGCGTAACCTGCGCCATAACCTTTGAAATATCCAATTCTTTTGCAATCGCATCTGCTGTCGCCTGATGGTCTCCTGTCAAGAGCGCCGTCGCGATCCCTTCAGCCTTCAGCATACGCACAGCTTCTGCCGCGTCAGTTTTCAGACGGTCTTTAGCTGCAATGTATCCTAGGAATACTCCATCTCGGGCAACCGCAATTATTGTCTTTTCATCCGCACGAAGCGTGTCAATACCCGCCGAATCCATAGCGATTCCCTGAGATGCAATCCAACCCGGTTTTCCAAGAAGCGTTTTTACGCCATCAACTATCCCTTCCACACCCTCTCCTGGCACGGCTGAAACCTGTTCTGCACGCGGAGTGGAGAGTTCTCGACGATCACGCTCCGCAAGTACAGCTTTTGCGAGTGGGTGTTCAGACACATCTTCAAGCGCCGAGGCTACGGCCAACAATTCATCTTCAGAGACACCATGCGGGATGATGTCCGTAACCGTCGGAGATCCTTCGGTTAGAGTACCCGTTTTATCAAAGACAACCATCGTAATATTACGTGCTGCTTCGAGCGCGGAACCATCTTTGACGAGAATTCCTTTTTTTGCGCCAGCGCCCGTTCCTACCATGATCGCCGCTGGAGTCGCAAGTCCCATAGCGCATGGACAGGCAACGATCAAAACTGCAACTGCATAACGGATAGCGTCGCCGAGCGGGGCACCAATACCAATCCAGACGATAAACGTGGCAAATGCGACAGTAAAAACTAAGGGGACAAAAATTCTGGACACGCGATCGACAAGCTTTTCAACTGGCGATTTGGTGGAGAGCGCATGATCCACAGTCGCAACGATTGCATCAAGTGCGGATTTTCCTGTTTCAACTGTCACACGGAGTGTAAAAGTCCCCGTTCCGTTCACGGTCGCGCCGTATACCGTATCGCCAATATTTCTTTCTACTGGGATTGATTCGCCGGTGAGCATAGATTCGTCCACGACCGAATGCCCATCTACGATTTCTCCATCTTGCGGAATACGTTCACCAGGCTTTACGAGACAACGATCTCCGGGTTTAAGTACAGACGGATCTACATCCTCAACCTGTCCACCATCGATTAATCGGTGTGCGAGTTTTGAATGTAAGCCGAGCAAAGATTGAATCGCAGTTCCGGCGCGCATCCGCTGTTGCGCTTCAAGCCATTTTCCGAGCAAGAGAAAAACGATAATGATGCCCGCGGTCTCAAAATATGTCTCTCCACCCATGAAGAGCGTGTATGTACTCCACAAAAGCGCTGCACCTGTACCAACTGTAACAAGCGTATCCATGTTCACACGACCGTGTCGTAGTTCATTTAACGCCCCCCGATGAAACTGCAATCCAAACCACGCGACGAGAACCCATGCGGCAATGAAATTAATCCAGAGCCATGCCGGACGTCCAAAAATCGTCCCGATGTTTGGAATCCCAAATAAAGAAATCGCAAGCGGTATAACAAGAATAAACGCCGCTATCAGCCTATTTTTTGTGACATATCCACTGTGCGCCGTGTGTGATGAATGATCCGTCTCATCATCCGCCCCATCATGCTCATCAGTCTCTTTATTCTGACCTCCAGCCACCGCTTCCATCACTGGCGTATATCCAGTATCACGAATCGTCTGTGCTAAATGGTCTGGCGTAGTCTTCGCTTCATCATATTCAATCGTCGCCCGCCCCATAGCAAAGTTCACATTTGCGGATATGACGCCATCGACTTTATTTAACTCTAGTTCCGTCGTAACAGCGCAGCTTGAACAGTGCATGCCCTGAATCGGAATAATAATACTTTTCATGTGATTTACCCCATCATGCCCTTTATTCTGATTTTCAGTCTCTGTTTTCATCACTGGCACATATCCGGTGTCACGGATCGTTTGCGCCAATTGATCTGGCGTAGTCTTCGCTTCATCATATTCAATCGTCGCCCGCCCCATAGCAAAATTCACATTTGCGGATGTAACGCCATCGACTTTATTTAACTCTAGTTCCGTCGTAACAGCGCAGCTTGAACAGTGCATGCCCTGGATCGGAATAATAATACTTTTCATATTAAATGATTATCCTTACATCTGCCGAAATCGTCAAGTCGCCTGGATCACACCAGATGCGGTACACT
>QIKL01000002.1 GCA_003231955.1 Candidatus Uhrbacteria bacterium
ACATCAGAGACTTACCATAACGTCTTCAAAGACGTGGACGGGGTCGCTCTCCGCTTAGTATTCTTTTGTGGTGGACTTCTTCTTATCATGGAGACTAGCATCCTCATTCATTTTTTTTGGTGATCACTGTGTGGAATTGGTGCAGATGTAGATAAAGGAGATGGGAGTGGGACATTTTTTGCTTCTGGCGGAATAATAGGCCGTCTGGCTGGAAGAGAAGCTGGTGTCGGAGAGACTATCGCAGTTACTGGTACACTCTGTGGAAAAAAGGCACACCCGCTCCCGAAAAGTGAGAGGAGTGGAATGAAAAAAAAGAGATATGAGGGATGTCTCATAGATGTGTTAAGTATAGCATGATACACTTGCGCGAGGTATGAAAGTTACGTTTTATGGAGCAACGCGCGAGGTTACTGGATCATGTTATCTCGTCGAAACATCGGCTTCCCGTATTCTTGTGGACTGCGGGATGTTTCAGGGGTCTGCATTTACGGATGCAAAGAATTTTCGGGATTTCGGTTTTAATCCATCCTCAATTGACTCCGTAATCGTCACGCATGCGCATTTGGATCATGTGGGACGGCTCCCCAAGCTCGTCCGGAATGGATTCAAGGGAAAAATCTATGCGACACCGCCGACTGTGAAACTCGCGAAAGTCGTCCTTGACGATGCCGTTGCAATTATGGACGATGAGTTCCGCCGTGAATATCGACCGAAATTGTATGATCAAAACGATGTCAATACCGTCATCAAGCGCTTTGTTCCTATTGAGTATTCCCGCAGAGTCCGTCTCGGCGGATTAACGTTTCGATTTCGAGATGCGGGGCATATTATTGGGAGCGCATTTGTGGAGATTGAAGAGGCAGGTGGGCCATGTATCGCGTTTAGCGGCGATCTCGGGAATGTCCCGAATCCAATTCTTCGTCCGACTGCTCAGCTTGTGGAGCGGGATGTGCTTGTCATGGAATCAACGTATGGCAATCGTCTGCATGAACGAGTAAACACGCGTGAGCAGCGTCTAAAGGATAGTATTGTTTCAACACTTACACAGAAGGGGGTTCTTATTATTCCAGCGTTTGCCATTGAACGCGCACAGGAGCTTCTTTATGAACTCAACCATCTTGTTGAGAATCATCTTGTGCCATCCGCTAATGTCTATCTTGATAGCCCGATGGCGATTGAAGCACTTGGTGTCGTGGAGTCCTTTCCGCAGTACTACAATGACCATACACGGGAAATGGTTGAGCGTGGCGAGGATCCTTTTTCGTTCCCAGGCCTTCGGCTTACACGAACGCGTGAGCAATCAAAGACTATTAACGAATCGCCAAATCCAAAAGTGATTATTGCTGGATCGGGAATGATGAACGGAGGACGGATTCTGCATCATCTTCTCCGCTATCTTGGTAACAAGAAAAATACAATTCTTATTATCGGTTATCAGGCACATGGGACATTAGGGCGGCATCTTTATTTGGGGGACCGACGGGTGGATGTTTTACACAAACATATTACTGTTAAAGCGCGGATTGAGTCCATTGACGCGTATAGCGCTCACGCGGATCAGCAGCAGCTTATAAATTGGGTCGGCGCCGCCAAAAGGTTGCCTGGACACATCTATTGCACACATGGCGAAGAAGAATCGTCTATTGCGCTCGTTTCACGTCTCACTAAAGAGCTTGGCGTGACGGCGGATGTTCCACATTTTGAACAGACGGTTGAGTTATGAGTTGGTTTTTCTTTGCGATCGTCGGACAGATATTAAACGGAGTTGCGTTCACGATCGATAAGATTCTCCTAAAGACGGCATTCACGCGGAGTGCAACATACGCTGGGATTGTGGGCCTGCTCTCGGCAGTTATTATTTTTGCATTCCCGTTTGTCACACATTGGCCGCACGGATGGACGGCTGTTGAAGCTTTTGTGAGCGGCGTGATGTTTGTTTTTGCGCTCTGGGCGTTTTTTGGAGCCATGGCTCGCGGAGAGGCGACTCGCGTTGTACCTATTATTGGATCATTTATTCCGATGATAACCCTCATCGGATCTTATCTTTTTTTGGCCGAACGTCTAACAATGCGAGATCTTGCCGGCTTTTTTTTGTTAATCATCGCCACGATTCTTTTGTCCGGAGGGGGAAAAGGAAGGCTCTCACGTAGAGCCTTCCTACTTGCTGCAATTTCAGGTTTCCTTTTTGCCGTATCAAGTGTGACTGTGAAGCTTGTGTATATGGATGTTGGATTTTTGAGCGGTTTTATCACCACGCGCGCTATGGTTGTGATAACGGCGGCACTTCTTCTTTTCTTTGACCGGCAGGCTGGGCGGGAGGCGCTTATGGTGTTGCACATCGTTCGGCATAAGCCAAACGGAAAAGAAAAACATCCAGGAAAATTTGCGGCTCTGCTGGCGCTCTTCGGACAGACAGTTGGTGCGGTTGGGTTTATTCTTGTCCAACGTGCGATTTCACTCGGAAGCGTTTCTATCATTAACTCTTTACAGGCTGTTCAGTACGCATTTCTTGTTTTAGTCGCCTTTGTCTTGCACAAACGTACGCCGCAGCTCCTGGGCGAAAACCTGACAAGGCGCGTTTTAATCATTAAATCTATTGCGCTCGGATTGACCGCTATAGGTTTGGCTCTGATTATTTAATTTGCATATGCATCGTCATGTCGCCACGACTCTTAAACTCTTCCTCGCTCTCTTGGGGTTTGCGATTGCATTTATCGGTGCGTTTCTTTTTGTTGGTTGGCCGACAAAGACGTCACAGGTCACGTATGGAGTTACATTCAGCCGTCCGTATGCGGAATCTCTCGGGCTGAATCCAGATAAAACACTTCGCATTGCGCTTGATGATATAGGGATTCGACGTTTCCGTATCCCAGCGTACTGGAAAAATCTCGAACCAGTTCGTGGGAAGTGGAATTTTTCGACACTTGATGCGGAGATCTCGCAGATTAAACAACGTGGCGGAAAGGTTGTGCTTGCGATCGGAGAAAAACTCCCGCGCTGGCCAGAGTGTTGGGAGCCGGGTTGGTGGAAAAAGCTTCCTAGAGACCAACAGGAACAACAAACCCTTCGATATATTGAGACGGTGATGACACATTATCGCAATAACCCAACAATTATTGAGTGGCAGATTGAGAATGAACCACATTTTGCCTATGGAGATTGCCCGCCGCCAGACTATTTGTTTATTCAACAGGAGACTGAATTTGCACGCGGACTAGATGCAACACGGCCCATTGTGACGACGGATTCAGGCGAACTCTCATCATGGCTCACGCTTGGTGTTTTTGTGGACAAGCTTGGGATCAGTGTTTACCGCGTAGTTCGTAGTCCGTTTCTTGGGGATACAAATCTTCGTTATTGGTTTATTCCACCATATTTATATAAACGTAAAGCGATTCTTCTTCGTCCACTGGGTGTGAAGGACGTTTATGTGAGTGAATTTCAGATGGAGCCTTGGAGTAACACGGATCTTGTAAAGACGCCCATCGCGGACCAGCTCTCAAGTATGAGTCTCAAACAAATGAAATCAAATTTTTCATTCGCTGAGCGGATGGGGTTTCATACGATTGATTTTTGGGGCGTCGAATGGTGGATCTATATGAGTGAACACGGACATCCTGAATTCTTGCGGACGGCTGAGGCTTTTTGGAAGAGCCATTCAGGAGCCTCACTCTAATTTAGCAAAATAATCTTCCTCGTTGCCATCTCGATATTCTATACAGAGTAGTATTTTATTTCTTGACCAAAACTTAAAAATCTTTTATACTCCGCGGACATTATGGAATTACGGAATATCGCCATCATTGCTCATGTTGATCACGGAAAAACGACGCTCGTCGATGCGCTTTTGAAGCAATCCGATACCTTTAGTGCACGTGGACTTGAGGGTGAGACGATTATGGATACGAATCCGCTTGAACGCGAGCGTGGAATTACGATTTTATCTAAAAATGCCGCTGTTTCGTATCACGACGTGAAAATTAATATCGTTGATACTCCTGGGCACGCAGACTTTGGAGGGGAAGTCGAGCGGATTATGAATCTTGTTGATGGCGCTTTGCTCCTTGTGGATGCTAAAGAAGGACCGATGCCGCAGACACGATTTGTGTTAAAAAAAGCCATTGAAGCCAATCATCGTATCATTGTCGTGATTAATAAGATTGACAAAGCCGATGCGCGTCCAGATTGGGTTCTCGATCAGACTTTTGATCTTTTTGTGACGCTCGGAGCATCTGATATACAGACAGATTTTCCAGTCGTGTATGCCTCGGCGAAACAGGGGAAGGCTGGGTTGGACGATGATCTTTCGAAGATGACGGATATTGCGCCACTTTTTAAGACGATTATTGATAGGATTCCGGCACCCAAAGCGGACGCGACAGGCCCTCTTCAGGTTTCGGTCGCCAACGTGAGCTACGACAAATATAAAGGGAAGACGGCTATTGGGCGCGTCATGCGTGGAACATTTAAGCCTGGAACTGTCGCGTGGATTAATCGCGATGGTAAGACTCAAAATGCAAAAGTGACGAGTATTATGGTTTTTGATGGGATGAAGAAAATTGAAGTTTCGGAAGCGCCGGCTGGGGAGATTGTCGCGTTTACCGGTATTGAAAATGTTAACATTGGTGAGACTATAGCGGATTTAAGCGCGCCAGAAGCGCTCCCTGTAATGAAAATTGAGGAGCCAACTGTCAAGATGACGTTTGGAGTGAACGCCTCGCCATTTTCTGGAAAAGAAGGTCAATACACCACGACACGTAATATCAAAGAACGATTGGAGCGCGAATTACAAAATGATGTTGCGCTCAAGGTAGAACCTGGCCAGAGCTCGGAAAGCTTTATTGTTTCTGGTCGCGGCGAACTCCATCTTTCGATTCTTATCGAGAATATGCGTCGTGAAGGATTTGAGATACAGGTTTCGCGCCCACAAGTGATTTTTAAGGAAGTTGAAGGAAAAAAGACGGAACCATTCGAAAAAGTATCTCTTGAGGTACCCGAAGGTATGAGTGGAACAGTTATTGAAAAACTTTCGCGGCGTAAGGGTGAAATGAAGGATATGTGCGTGGAGAATGGCGAAGCGACACTTGAATTTGTCATCCCGACGCGTGGGCTTATCGGATTTCGGAATGAGTTTATGATGGATACACGTGGGCAGGGGATCTTGAACTCGATTTTTTTAGGCTATCAGCCCTTTGCTGGTGATCTTAACACGCTTCCACATGGATCGCTCATCTCTTTTAAAACGGGTGTTTCTAATAGCTATGGCCTTGAAGCCGCGCAGGAGCGGGGACAGCTCTTCATTGGTGCCGCCGTCGAGGTGTATGAGGGGATGGTTGTGGGGCAGAATGCAAAACCGGAGGATCTCATCGTCAATATCTGCAAAGAAAAACAGTTGTCAAATATGCGCTCAAAGGGAGATGGCGTTGCAACGGGCTTAGACACGCCGCGGATTATGACACTCGAAGAATCGTTAGAATACATCGGTGAGGATGAACTCGTGGAAGTTACACCGAAATCTATTCGTATACGGAAATTATATCTGAAAGAATTTGAGCGAAAACGCGCGAGTCACAGTTAAAATAAAAGAAAAAATACTAAGCCAGTATTTTTTTCAACGGCTTTAATATAGCGCCTCTGTAGAATAATATTTCGATCCGCACGAGCCAGTCGTGCTCATTGTGTCGTTATCAAGATCTTCTACAAAACATCTCAAAAATTGAGGCCATCTTTCCAGCATTAGTTTACGTTGCAATGGAAGTTGCTTGCGGACTTCCAGCTTTCGCTTTAACGAACCGCGCAATAAGCATTTTGCCTATCTCGGATGTCTGCATCCATATGAATGACCACACCCATATGAAACCGACCAGCCACAAAGTAACAGGGGTAGTAAACCAGCCGCTTAATGCCCACAGTGTGGCGAGTATTTGTGTTGAGGAAATTGCCACTATCACTTGCCAGCTTGGGAGGTAGCGGAACCATCGCTTCTCTGTATGCGCAACATAGATGAGAAAATTTCCCGATACGACGAGCTTAAGGAAGAACAATGTTTGTATTTGTCCCCATGGTAGGTGAAACATAAATAGCATAATATACAGTGCCAACATGCTATTAAAGACACCAGTGATGCCATACGTTGTGCCTAGAAAAAATCGGCGGCGTACATCAATGGTTTCTGGCGTATGTGAGGTATACACGTGGTCAAATGCAAGAGAAACAATAGGTAGATCATTAAGGACGGCAAGTAAAATAATCTGCACAGTCGTCAACGGATATTTTCCAACCAATATACCAATAAGTCCAATAGTCAGAATAAGACGCGCACTTTCTGAGATACGATATACAGAATAATGGTAGATGCGCATGAATACTTTTCGTGCGTCAATAATGGCATCGTGTACCACTGAGATGCCATCTGTAAGGATGACAATATCGGCAGTGCCACGAAGGGCATCCACCGAGTTTTTTACAGCAATACCCACATCTGCTGCTTTAATGGGAGGTACGTCATTTACGCCGTCACCTGTAACCGCAACGACATGGTGTTTCTTCATCGTTTCGACAGCGAGGTATTTATCTTTTGGTAGTACTTCAGCAAAACCATCTGCGGTTTCCATTACTGCTGGAAGCGTGTCAAGAGAATCAAAGACTGAACGAGGAAGAATTTTTCCATTGAGACCGAGTTCTTTGGCAACTTTTTGTGCTATTTGAATACCATCACCAGTGAGCATTTTTACGCTTATTCCTTCATCATGCATAGCCGCAATAGTCTCCTTTGCATCGGGGCGTAGTGTGTCAGAGAGAAACAGAATCCCGATTGGTTTGAGATCATGTTCCTCAGTAGTATCCTTTCTGGCGGCAACCGCAAGGGTACGATCTCCGCGCTGTGCTGCTCGAGAAACTTCCTTATTAAAAAGTTTCAACATCTCAGGTGATTCAAATTTACATAGTGTGCGAATGACACTTGGCGCACCGAGCGTGATTGTCCATGTATCAGCTCCTTCGGTTACGATTGCCGTACTCCGCTTTCTTTGTGAGTCACCTGGGATAAACTTTTGTTGTTGCAAACTACTGATTGATAAAGTTTTTGCTTTTTCAATAATTGCGTCCTCAAGCGCATTTTCTTCCGCAGGGTTGGTTGCACTTACCGCAAAACGTAGTACCTCTTTTTCATCATGCGCCACGAGTACCGCTACATCGTCGACGCGAATATGATTTTCTGTCAGTGTGCCGGTTTTATCGGAAAGCAATACATCGACATTGGAGAGATTTTCAAGCGATGCAATACGTCGCACAATTGTGTGTTTTTTTGCGAGTTCAAGTACACCTACGCTGATAATGAGGCTCATAACCGTCGGTAGTGCAACAGGTATGCCAGCGATAAGAAGTGAGATATCAAGGGTAATGACTTCGATAAGCTTGATCCCTGGGTGGCTCATCAGAAATATCGATAAAATCGTGATAACAATAATTGCGAATATGGAAAGAAAACGTGATATGGTCAAAATATCTTGTTCAAGTGCGCTTCGTTTTTTAGTATGCTCAACGGATGCGAGTGTCTTTCCAAAATACGTATGATTACCAGTTGCAGTTATAGTTACTAGTGCATTACCGGTTGCAACGAACGAACCAGAATAGACCGTTTCTCCGACCGTGCGTGAGCGAGGAAGTGACTCTCCTGAAAGCATTGACTCATTTAGTGAGAGATTTGTTTCTGAGATGATTTGTGCATCTGCCGGTACGATTGCTCCGACGGTGAGCATAACTACATCCTTTGGAACTAACTCTTTAGAGGGTAGCTTTTTCCATGTGCCATCACGCTTTACACGTGAATATACTGTGAGATGCTCTTGTAACTTTGCGATTGCTTTATCAGCTTTTCCTTCATGCCATATGCGGATACCGAAATTTGCTGAAAAAAGTGCAAGAATAATCCATCCATTTCCCATTTTTCCCACAGCAAAAGAGAGTCCCGCCGCCGCAAGGAGCATGAGTGAGATGGGAGTAACGACCCATAAAAGTATTTTTACGATAAATTTTTGTTTTTTTTCTTCAAGAATATTTGCACCATTTTCTTTTCTAATGTTCTCAGCTTCCGCTGACGAAAGTCCCGCCGGTTCATACATAGCTGTGTGCGTAGTGGCTGTATCCATATAGGTACTGTTGTATTAGATTCGTTATTTTCGGCGTAAAAGCGCGAAATGAAAACTCAAATAGGAAAGGTAGGTCGTCGCGATAATCGCGATCCATGAGAGCCAAACTGGTACAAGCCAGCTGCCAAGCGTTAGATTAAGCCCTAACGTAATGCGGCTCCAGTGTATAAGCGCAACAGCTGCAAATAAAGTACCAATGATATAGAGCATGGTGCGTTCACGAATACTGCGTACCGGTAGCTGAATCCCAGCCATAGTGGGCCAAAAAAAGTGCAAAGGCTGAATCAAATATGATACTAGGAACTACCATAGAGTGTACGAATACTATACCGAAAAAGTTGATTGGTAGTACTCCGACACTTGAAAGCCAGACAATATAAAGCGCGTCAGCAAGAACGAGGCCAGTAGCGAGTTTTGCAATCTGTGGTGCATACAATAGGTTTTGGCGCTAGGTTAGTACTTTTTAATGATTTCTTCTTTAAGAGTTTTAGTATAGCGCCTCCGCTGTTGTAGTGAAATATACATTCTTTTAAGATACAGACGTGAGGATGTACTATGGGAGTCTATGAAATTTTGAAAGTCGTTGTTTTGAGCATCTCCTAAAGTTCTCAATATCATTAATATAAGCTCCTCATTTTATCCCTTGTTTCAGCGATATTTTTAGACCGAGGAAAAAGTAAAATTAATTTTGCTGGTTTGAGCTAATAATTGGGGTATCATAGGGTTGACAAAACTCCATTTTAATGCTAATTTAATTCGTTCTGGACGATGTGTCTGGGCACTACCTACAGATCGGAGGAAAAACGTGGAGTACATCAAATTTCACCTACTCACGAGCTTCCTGCTCGTCGTAGGGTTTGCTGAGGTTTATATTCTGCCTCGGTTCGTCGGGGTAGATACAGCTTGGGAAATCGCTCTTATAACCGTGGGAGTCGGTTTCCTAGTTCTGCTCGTTGCTTATGTTCGTAAGTAT
>QIKL01000024.1 GCA_003231955.1 Candidatus Uhrbacteria bacterium
GGGCGACGAGTTTCGTGCAGTGCGCATGAGGTCCTCATCTAGTGGATCTGGACGTGCTACGGTAAACAACTCTCGAGTTTGTGGATACATCGCACGGAGGCGTACATGCCAGCTTAGTCCTTTTTGTGGACATATGCTGATCATGAGCCAGAGTGCCCACCATGCTTCTGGTCGAGGTCCGCCGGTATACAACAGGCGAATAACGGGTAATTCTCCGTCGATTCCGAGGAGCAAATCCGCACGCTTGAGGTCAATAGTGCGGATTGTTTCCTCAAGGAGAAGACATTGTTGTATTTCTTCATACGTTTTTGGATGGCGCAGTTGGTTGACGACGAAGACGACGATCGGTCGTTCTGATTCAATCATAAAAACCTCCTATACATGTTTTGACAAAGAACGATTTTGGAATCTAGCCGGATTTTTTATACCTTGTCAATCGCTGGGTGTGTCCGTACTGTGTCGATATGCGTATCGCTATTGATGCACGGATGATGGGGCCAGAAACCACGAGGGGGATTGGTCGATATATTGAAGAGCTTATCGCAGCGATGCTCGCAATAGCGCCCGAGCATCGGTACGTCCTCGTGACGCGAATACCTGACCATCGGTTTGCTAATCACCCGTCCGTTGAGACGGTTGTGGTGCATATTCCCTGGTATGGACTTCGGGAACAGATAGAGATGCCGCAGATTTTTGCCAAGCTCCATTCTGATGTCCTACATATTCCACATTGGAATGTACCAATTCTGGTCGGGCGTCCATTTATCGTCACAATTCATGATTTGATTTTGCTCCATGATCCAGACAGTGCCAAAGCATCTACTCGGAGCCTGCCTGTCCGATGGGGTAAGCGTCTCGGTTATCGTGCGGTCCTTCGGCATGCGATTCAGAATGCGGAAAAGATTCTCGTTCCGACCGTATGGGTTGCGCGAGATATTATCGCCGATAATGTCGCTGCCGTATCTAAGATCTGTGTGACTGGGGAGGGAATGCCAAGGATTAATATCCAAGGTTCAAATGTAGAATACAGAGATCCAAGTGATCTAAATTTTAGTTCTCCATACCTCCTTTATGTTGGTTCCGCGTATCCGCATAAAGGGCTTCAAGATGTACTTTCCGCGTGGTCGATGATTTCGAAGATATATCCAAAACTATGTCTTAAGATCGCGGGTGGAAAAGACGTGTTCATGCAAAGGCAAGAAGCTCGCACCATACGTGAAGGGTTGAAGAGAATCTTTTTTTACGGACGCGTCAGTGAGGATGAGCTTGTTCGGCTGTATGACGGAGCGATCGCATTTGTGTATCCGTCGCATTTTGAGGGATTTGGTCTGCCGCCGCTTGAAGCTTTAGCACGAGGCTGTCCGGTTATATCCTCGGACGCTGGACCTTTACCTGAAGTCTTAGGAAAGGGCGGTGTGATCTTCTTTCGGAGCGGGGATGAAACTGCTATACTTAGTGCGGTTCGTGAGCTCATGAGGGATCCATGTCAGGTACGGCGGGACGCTGTCCAGCTAGGGCCGTCATTGGCAGTCCGACATGACTGGAAACAGGCCGCGATGCGGACGCTCGGAGCCTACGGAGACCCTCATTATCATTGCGCTACATGGCACGAAGGATAAACGCTTCCGCTTCCCCAAAACCTAAACGACATCCGTCACGAACGGACGTACCTTCCTCGCTGGAAGATCAGCTTGCGTCGGTCGTCGAGCAGGACGGCGTGCTTTTAGTAAGTCCGCGTGGCGCTCGGAAGCGTCGCGTGAAAAAATCGACAATATTTATTGCATCTGAGATTTCTTCGTCGCCCATCGTCGAAGACGAGATTGCCGCACTGGATTACAAATCCGTTGAGACTGCCGTGAGACTGACAGACGGGTCACATGAGCGTCGTGTTCATGTTCGGTTCATAAAACATGATCCAAGTCCGTTTGTTCTTTCATTGCAGACAGTACTTTTGCGGACATTTCATCGCGCGCCAGATGAGCGTGTTTCGGTGGCCGCCGCCGCGGGTCGTTCACCAACAGATTCTGTTCCAGTTCCGCCAGAGATTTATGCGACGGTTAGCTCCGATTTGACTAGTGATCAGAGGATGCCAGCCGTTTCCGATCAGTTCACACCTCCAACATTTGAAGCGGCATATCGTGCAGTGTATGGTCGTTTTGATAGAATTCATTCTGTAGTTCGTGAAGTTATCTCCATAGTTAAAGGGTGGTTTCAGCGTGTGGAACATGTAGAGCGGGATATTGTGGATGAGACAAGGACAGCAATGACCGTTCTCGAGGTTCCGCAGTTCTCCATGACGCGAGCTCTTGTTGGATTTGTGGCGCTGGCATTTGTGGTTACATTGCCGGCGAACGCCGTATCGTTGTATCGCTCCGTCACAGTACAGGAATCTATTGCGACTGCGGCCGGAACGGCAGCTGTGGGAGATTTGGCGGATGCCGCGAACGCGGGTTCTATTTTATCCTCAGCAAATGCATTAAAAAAGGCTTCGACACGGTTCCGCGAAGCGGACGCGATGTTGAGCGACACTAATGGACTTGCACTCGGTTTGGCATCTGTTTTGCCGCAACGATATCGCAGTGCGCGGGCACTCCTTGAAGTCGGTGACAAAGCGAGTGAGGCTGCGCGGTTGCTTGCGCTTGGCCTCAACAAAGTTTTTACGAATCCGTCTCGGCGACTTGATGAACGTCTAGATGCGCTTGGCGCATATTCACGGACGGCGCTTGTTCTTCTCTCAGATGCATCCAAGGCCGCAGCGACAATCAATCCGTCGATGATACCTATAGGCAAGCGGAGTATGGTGACAAAACTTCTTTCAGAACTCAATCAGTCGACCATTGCGGTTCGTGAGTTTTCTTCGCTTTCTAATTTGTTGGCTATCATGGTTGGGAAGAATTATCAGCGAGATTATCTTGTGATTTTTCAGAACAACACGGAGCTTCGTCCCACAGGCGGATTCATGGGATCGTTCGCCGAAGTTCGGATGGATAAGGGTGCGGTTACGAGTGTTCACATCCCATCTGGCGGTACCTATGCACTCAAGGGTCAGCTTACGGTACGTGTTGCCGCACCGGAGCCGCTTCGGCTTATCAATCCGCTTTGGCAATTTCAGGATGCCAACTGGTCGCCAGATTTTCCGACGGCGGCGAAGAGGATCCAGTGGTTTTGGAGCAAAGCGGGCCAGCCGACGATTGATGGAGTGATTACAGTTAACGCAACGTTTGCCGAAAAGATCCTCGCGCTGACTGGACCGATCAACATGCCTAAATATGGCAAGATAATTACAGCGGATAACTTTCTTTTTGAGACACAAAAGGCTGTAGAGCTCAATTATGATACGCAAGCGAATACGCCAAAGAAATTTATCGGCGATCTCGCAGCAAAGCTCATTAGTCGTTTAAAATCTATGCCGCGTAGCGACTGGATGCACATCGCGGCGCTTGTTTCGCAATCACTTGAGTCAAAGGATGTTCAAATCTATCTAACCAATCCATCGGAAGAGAAAATTGTCGAGCGTTACGGTTGGAATAGTCGTCTTAAATCATCTGCAGGTGACGAGCTTACTATTATTGAGGCAAATATCGCTGGGAAGAAGACAGATGGGAAGATTCAGGAACAGGTGGATCAGAACGTTACAATCCATAACGATGGAAGTATTCAAACTGCACTCACGATGACGCGGACACATACTGGGATCAAAGGAGAACTATTTAGTGGCGCACGCAATGTCTCGTATGTGAGATTTTATGTCCCTAAAGGAAGTACGCTCGTATCGGCATCGGGATTTCAGGCGCCGGATCCGTCCTTGTTTAAGCCAGAAGATCCGTTTGCGGTTAAAGATTCTGTACTTGCGGCCTCTGCAAGCTCTTCTGTCGCTGGACCGGATGGTATGACCGTGAGTGTGGAAGGGGATCGAACCGTGTTCGGCGGTTGGCTTCAACTTGATCCTGGAAAAACTCAGACGATTATTTTGCATTATAAGCTTCCATTTACAACTTCCGATATCCTTGCGCATGCTGAAGCGGCACCAGATCGGGCTGCACGCACATCGGGTGGTGCATATCTTCTTTTGCTTACGAGTCAGTCTGGAAAATCCGATCGTATATTGCACACAACAGTTACCATCCCGAAAAATTGGAAGCTCACATGGAGCCGTCAGTCGGACGGGGTGCAAAATGGTTCTGGACTCGGCTATTCTGGCCTATGGAATCATGATCTTGTACTCGCAGCTATCTTAACGCCTCCCAATGGGCAAACAACATCACAAAAAGCAGGCGCCGCACGATAATAAGCGGAGGGAAGCGAAAGAGCACCAGGCTACGGATGTCGAGCAGGGTCTCTCCGTGATTTTTCGTGTGGACAATGGTGAGGTGCCGGATCTCAGTAAGTTGGATCGTCGACGGTCAAATCTTCTTGTATGGATTTTTGTTGGTGTCTGTACGTTTCTTATCATCCTTATTAGCGCTATCTGGCTTGGATTTGCTATTTTTAAGCCTTTTAATGGATTCAAGGGGCAAGGTCTTAAGATCACAATCGACGGGCCGGAGCGTATCTCAATCGGTCAGGAGACAACGTATTTTGTCAATTATCAGAATATCTCATCAGAGCCTCTAGCGACATCGGATATTCGCTTAAGTTTTCCGTCCGATTTCACGATGACAACCATGAACCCAAAACCTACGACATCAGGAATGGATTGGTTACTTGGAGCAATTCCGTTCGGCGGACGCGGAACAATCATAGTAAAGGGAATATTTACCGGTGCGATTGGTACTAAGACCGCGATTCAGGCTGTAGGGACGTATCGTCCAGCGTCATTTAATAGCGATTTTGAAGCGCTAACAACAAAAAATATCAATTACGCTAGTAGTGTTCTTAATGGATCATTTGATAAACCGATAAAGGTTCTGCCTGGAGACACGGTTCGGATCGCCTATACGGTTCAGAATAACGGAGCCAAATCGTTGAATCAGTTGGAGGCGCGTATTACTCTCCCGCATGGATTTATACGTGAGGCGTCATCTACTGATAAGCTTCTCGATGGACGCGTAGTACATTTTCTTATGGGAACACTTGCTCCAGGTGCGACGTCTACGGTTGCGGTGACTGGGACTTTTGCTTCTGGAGCTTCCGGTAATCTTCCGCTTCATGCCGAAGTGGGGCATGAATCATCAAATGATACATTTCTTGCTGCGCTGAAGACGGATGATACGATTTCGGTCCTTGCTGGAGAGCTTCTCGTAAAACTTCTCGTAAATGGCTCCGCTGCTGATCGTTCCGTCTCTGGTGGTGATATCCTTCAGTTTTCTCTGGCGTATCAAAATACGTCTGCTGAGGATATTAAAGGTATTACGTTACGTGCAATTTTTGAGCCGGTGCCAGATGCAACGAACACGTCCGCTACGATTGAAAAATCTTCGTCGGCCTCGTTTGTCGACTGGTCAAAGTTTAAGGATTCATCTTCTGGAGTAGTAAAGGGTGGCGTAGTTACATGGACAAACGCACAAATTGATGAGTTAAAACGAATGCCCCCGCAGGCTGATGGAACAATCGAATTTTCTATACCTGTATCCTCTTACGCATCTGGGACTCCAGATATTCCGTATCAGGTGATGGTTGAGGCAACGATGAAGTCTGTGGGGGAGACAGAGATTGATCGCACAATCAAGACAACGCCTATTATTTTTCGTCTCAAGACGGACGCCGATCTTGCGACAGAAGCGAGATTCTTTTCTAAGAATGGCGTCCAGCTCGGATCTGGACCATTGCCGCCTGTGAGCGGGCAGACTACGACATATCAAATACGGTGGGAAGTAGATAAGACTTTGCATGAACTTTCTGATCTTCGTGTACATGCAACATTACCGAAGGATGTGACGTGGCCGAATATGACCGCCGTGTCCGCTGGTGATATCGCATACGATTCGTCGAGCCGTACCGTGACGTGGACTTTAAATCGTTTGCCAGCGGACATGAATAAGGCAGACGCTACATTTGATGTTCAGCTCACGCCTGCCGCTGCGGATATTGGGCGCTTTGTTCAGCTCACTGGTGATACACGTTTTGATGCGACGGATGTGGATCTTAATGAGCCGCTCATCCGTATAAAACCTGGATTGAATACTGATCTTCAGAACGACGTCGGCGCCAAGAATAAAGGCGTGGTGAGATTGCCATGATTGGCGTATGCAATTTATCTTTTTTAAATTGACAAAATGAGTATTTTTACCTATATTATTCCGATGATCCTGCGCCCCTAGCTCAGCTGGATAGAGCGCGTGGCTTCGAACCACGAGGTCGGGGGTTCGACTCCCTCGGGGCGCATAAAATAGCACTTCCGCGAGCGGAAGTGCTATTTTATACGGAAATACGAAATACTTTGTCTCGGTTGCTATTCAGACAAGATATGACTCTCTTAGATGTCGATAGCTGAAATGATAAGTGCCTCTGATTGGCACTCTGCAGAGCGCGGGGTATAAAGAAAACCTATTGAGTTGAGTCTGGATTTGGCATGGCAGTTGCTCTGAGCTGCAAGAGGTATTTGATATTATTTCTCTTTTTTCGCAACGACTTTCATTTTAAATATACTTGTAAAAATTATTGCGGCGATAATTATATTCAACACTGACCAAGTTTCTCTATCAAGATGAATGGGTGCGATCGGATTAAACAGAATCGCGGTAATTGCCAAAACCCAAGTCCAAGTATTTCTGCCCTGTTTATAAGCGAGATAAGCCGAATAGCCAGTTACGCCAGCAACCACCCAACGCAAAAATTGATAATATCCATACGGATTATTAGCGAGCGCCCAAAAGAGCATTACAATGGCAATAATTTTTACAATTGTTATTGTCTGGATTTTCTTCTTCATGGAAAGAATGCTATCAAATGTCGAATTTCGTATACGCTGTTACATCATGTGCGATTTTTTATTTTTGATCGTTACTGCTTGAAAGGCCGCCGATTATCACCCCAACTATTCCAATGCCCCAAACTATGAAATAAAAAACGGGGAACACCCCTTCAACAATCCAAAATACGATTGGAAATATCACTAATCCAGGTGATAGTATAAATGCTAATATTGTACCGAGTAGACCCAGCCATTTACTCATGGCCATAAGCCAAAAAATAAACATTAGGATTCCTGCTCCGATCCACATTAGATAGCCGATTATTTTGCCGATTGTTTTCATAGTAGTTTAATTAAAAATTAAGAAAATAGCACTTCTAAATACAACTTTGTTGGAATCTTTGCCTTTTAAAATTTTTTTGTTTTAATTTTCTTCGCGGAAATTTAGAGGCAATATAAACGACTAATAACCATTGAAGAAAATAAATAACGAGGATGCAGATTGCCCAAAACCAAATATTCAGGTTATATCGCTCCATAAATAAATTTTTGTTGGCAAAGTATGAGGCAAAAATTGCTGCTAATTGTCCGATGAGCAGGAATCTGATTGTAAAGGCAATAACAGAATATTTCTTAATTCTTTTTACGAACCAATTTTGTTTTGGCTCATGACTGACTTGTATTAAATTTTCCATACTATTAGTAGTTAAGAGAGAGAGGGCGTCCCAAGTTTACGATAAAAATCGTATTTTATATACTTTGTTAGGCGATATTTTTTTTGGTACAAGACTAGCAAACTTTTAATAATTTCGTACTGTTGATAACAGTGTACCCTACAATTCTTTTGAATTTAACTCTCTATGATTAAACCTAAACTCACTTTCTTTCAAGTGGAGATGAAAGTTCTTTCTGTTCACTCCCTTAAACTTTGAAAGTCTCAACTTAGTCCAACCCCAAAAGTTTTCAATGCCATTAATATGATTCGTTTTGTTTTTCGCAAACTCTTTTGAATGATTAATACGATGGTGTTTGTAGCCATCAAGAACCAGTCCATCATATGAAGCCCAACCATCTGTATACACCGTAGTATCTTTTGCTATTAAACGCTTGATAATCGGTCTTAATTCAGCTTTTGAGGCATTCTTTATGATTTGTGTATATACTTACAAAGGGTTTTTAATACCAAATGCCGGTACTTTGTCTATTGTACACCTCCCCCCATCTTTCTGTACCTTTTCTCTTACCGCCAAAGTAACTTTCATCAAGTTTAACCTCTCCGGAAAATATTGTTGTTTGATCTTGATAGTTTGCAATTAATTTTCTAATCAATTTAAAATATCTGTTTATAGTATTTCTGTTGAGATTTGTCAGTTCAGTTACTTGCGTAGCGAAAAAATCAAAAGCAAAATACTTGATTATTTCTCTATATTTTCGTTCTGAAATCTTGGAGCGGACTAACTGTTTGTTTTTTTTGGCTTCATTACTAGTTATTTTAACTAATTTGGTTGGTTTAACTAGTCTTGTACCTAAATTTAAATTGCCACTTGTTGTTCTTTTGTTTGCCCCATTGGGTTTGCCCTTTCATTATTGATAAAACGTTTTTTTAAAACTTCAGGACTACTATC
>QIKL01000044.1 GCA_003231955.1 Candidatus Uhrbacteria bacterium
ATGGTCATCTTTTTATTAGAAAATGCTTGATGTTATTTTAAAGCCGCCGCGTTTTTGAGAACGCGGCGGATGACAGGATGATGGTTAGAAATGGTTTTTTTGGAGGAGTCCTGCTACGATGCCAATCAAGAACGTGCCGAGCATGATAGCAAAAGCGATCGTGCTTGTGGTCCATGCGAGGATGAGGTAGCCGGATATAACAGCACCCGCAATGAGCGATTCAAATATGGGCTGCGCCATCACGTGGTGTGGAGCTCCTGTTCGGGGATTACATTCCCAACCCGGAAAACCATATCCGTGGAGGAGATAACTTTGAATCCGTGTTTATCATTGTCCCATCTCGCGACGACCTTGAATCGCTTCAACAGATTATGCAGGACGATTGTCCTAATGGCTTGGCCTGCATCACCGTAGATCAGGACCATTCGGTGTTCAAAGGACGTTGTTTTGAGGTCTGCAAGCCAGTTTTTTAGATTGACTCCCTTCCCATCTTTTATGATATTTTTGGTTTTGATGAGTACGGCGGTGATTCCAGCGTACTCGGTGTATTCAATGCCTACGACCATACGTCCTCCGTGTTCAGAAAGTACGAATGTTTGGTCTAGACACCGTATACAGGTCTGCTACACTCGTCAACAGTCTCCTCTATCAGGGTGCGCGCGTAGCTCAGCTGGTTAGAGCACTTCGTTTACACCGAAGGGGTCCAAGGTTCAAATCCTTGCGCGCGCACCCTGATTGATGAACAATATCTGTTGTATGTGAACCTTTTTTGTGTTCTTTGATGATTGACAGTAAGGCTTTTGCGTGTTCAGGTATCTTTAGGTCTTTCACAAGGATACACAAGGAGGTTCCCCCGTGTCCCATCTTTTGAGGAACCGACAGAGGCTCTATCATCGGAGCTTTAAGCTTGCGATTCTAGTTTCCGTTTTCATTATCATCCAGCTCTGGGCGTTTGGCGCCTTCGCTTCGTCTGGTGAGCCGATGCCCAATAGTATTTATGTCACCCTCCCATATGTGCTTGGGACGCTTACTGGCATTATCTACAAGATGGCGGTCGGTGCGACTAAACATCTTGTCGGGCGGACTTTCCGGATTCGCGCGCTATTTTTCCCAGTGCTGTGGTCAGCGCTGTTGTCGTTCCCGCTCGTCTTCGTAATTATGCCGAAGTTTGGTCGTCCATCTGGAAATTTTATGGATGATCTCATCTATGCGTACCTCACGACGTACGCGATGATTGATATGACGGCTGACGTCTTTATTATCACGGAGATCATCCGTGGCAAATATGCCGAAGCTGTGGAGCGCGAAGCACGATCAAACGACTCTGATAGTTCTGGCAGTTCCAATAATTCTGATAGTTCTAAACCCTCGTCTGCCCCGCCTGCCTAGCGGGGTATTTTTCTTTTTTGTTCCAGACCGTTACGCTAGGTGTATGCATGCTGTCCTCGTTCATGGGTGGGAAGGCTGGCCCGAGAATGCTTGGTTCCCGTGGCTTCGGCGTGAGCTGGCTGCATGCGGATGGACTACAGAGGCGTTAAAGCTCCCAGATCCTGCGATTCCGAAACGCACAGAATGGATGAAAATGATTCGTGAGGCAATCAAAGGTCCAGAGATTGTTCTTATTGGTCATTCTCTTGGGACGCTTGCGATTCTTTGGACACTTGAGAAATACAATGGTCCTCCGATTGCTGGTGTCGTTCTCGTATCTGGGTTTGGTCGTAATTTTCATTTTCCCGGCTTGCAAACATGGTTTCCTCGGGATCTTAATTTTTCTAAAATAATCCCAAAAGCTCGGGCATGGCGGGTTATTCATGCGCATGACGATCATCTCGTTCCATATCGTGAGGGACAGTGGCTTGTACATCAGCTCAACGTTCCGCTCGTCACGACTAAGCGACATGGGCATCTGACACATTTTGAAGGTGCATTTGAGGTGCCGGAAATTCTTCAACAAACACAAAGCATCATATGAAACTTACAACATTATGTTATCCTATTGTAAACGGGAAGGTTCTTCTTGCGATGAAGAAACGCGGGGTGGGTGTGGGAAAATGGAACGGGCCAGGGGGAAAGCTTAAGGCAAATGAATCGTCAGAGGATGCATGTCTTCGTGAAACGCAAGAAGAGGTCGGCGTGATACCGCTCTTTCTTGAATATCGTGGAGTTATTGAGTTTATTGTCCCCAGTGATCCAGAGATTGATAACCGTTGTAAAATTTTTGTGGCGACGGCAATCGAGGGTATTCCAGTTGAAACGGAAGAGATGTGGCCGCGATGGTTTGACCGCGATAATATCCCGTATGATGAGATGTGGGATGATGATCGCATTTGGCTGCCTAGTGTACTTGCGGGCGGTTCCGTCTCAAAACGATTTACGTTTGATGTCAACGGGAAAGTTGTTCGCGAAGAAGATTTGTAAAAAAAAGATCAATTTCTTAATCTCCATCTCCGCGTGATACACTATCAGTATGTCAATGGAAGTTATTGCACTCGGAACAGGTGTGAGCGCGAATACGTTGCAGACAAAACACCTCCGCCAGCCGCCGGGGTTTCTCGTGAATATCGATGGATCTTATGTACTTTTTGACTGCAGTGAGGGGATCCGATTTCGTCTGCGACGAGTGGGTGTCGATCTCGGCAAGATTACGCATGTCGCTGTGACGCATGCACATCCCGATCATGCCGCATTGCCGCAGTTCATCCAATCCAAGTTTTGTTTTGTGACGTTCGCATCACATGATGCAAAAGCATCTCAGTTGAGGATATATCTCCACAAGCGGCTGGCTCGTGATTTTCCGCAGGTGTGGAATTGGCATCAACCGGAGAACGATGGAGGATATTGGAATACATTCGCTCCTGAGATCGTCGGCATGGACGATGGATTTGAAGAAGAAATTTTTCCAGGTGTGCATTTGAGGGCTGTCAATGTGTATCACGCATTTGGGCGGCATCCCGCTATGGGATTTCGTTTAACGACACCTTATGGTGTTGTCGCCTACACGGGCGACAGCGGAGTATGCGAAGGGGTTCGAGTTATCGCGCAGAGTGCGGATTTACTCATTTCTGATTGCCAAACACGAGTTGGGCAAGAGTATACGGGGGGATACGGACACATGGGTCCGCGCCAATGCGGAGATCTCGCCCTAAAAGCTGGTGTAAAACAGCTTTGGCTGACGCACTATTATGATCTGGATGCGCCAGATGTGATCCTCGCTGAGGTTCGCGAAGCCGGATTTTTTGGTGATGCAAGGCTCGCATTGGATGGCGATCGTTGGCGGGGGAAATAGCTAATGGTCGGTAGCTGTCGTTTCTTTCCTTTGTCGTCCTGTTATCCTGACCGCGCGTTCATGTTATACTGACAAAGATATTATGAGCATAATTTTTCGCATTCTTATTGGTTTGGTCCTGGTCGCGATTGGTTTTTTTTTCGTCTGGAAGACCCGAAAATTTATGGAAACGTTCGGTCGTATTGAGTGGGCCGATGCCAAACTTGGCGGAGGAGGGACAAATTTGATGTATAAATTTATCGGCCTTATTCTTATCTTTGTCGGATTTATGGTCGCAACAAATTTATGGAATGCTTTTTTGGAGGCGACACTTGGTTCAATTTTTCCAAAATAATCATCTTGTGAGATAAACGTATGATGCACCGCAGCGGCACAGAGCTGATAAATCCTTTTAAAGTCCTTGAGCGGGTCGGCGTCCGTGAGGGGTTTCGTGTCGCAGATCTTGGGTGTGGATTTCTTGGGCATTTTATCTTCCCAGCTGCACAGCTTATTGGCGGGAAAGGTGTCGTTTATGCTGTTGATATTCAAGAGCACGTTCTTGAGCACATCGCACGATATGCAAAACAAGAGCATCTCTACAATATTGTTCCAGTTAGATCAGACATTGATGTGTATGGTGCAACACGGATTGACGATGCATCACTTGATTTGACTCTTCTCGTCAATAATCTTTTTCTCTCGCAAGATCGTGAGGCTTTGGCACACGAAATGGCGCGACTTACACGGCCCGGTGGTCGGATTGTTATTGTCGAATGGAAGCCGAACGATTCGCCGATCGGTCCGCCGACGAATCAGCGTTTAGGACGCCAGGATGCAAAAAAGATTCTCAAGACTCCGTATATGGATTTTTTTGATGAATTTGAAGCAGGACCCTATCATTACGGCTTGATTTATCTTCGGACAGAAGAGCCTGTATAGGCTTGTTCTATAAAAGAGGATTATTCTTTTCATCTCAATACATACGGATAGATTTTTATTGAGGATTTTTACAAATGGCGTTTGGAATAAAATTTTTGCGCTTGCATCTTTGAGGTATATCCGGCAGAATCTTGACCGCATATGACACTTCCTCCAACACTTACATCGGCATACTGGCTTTCGTTGAATCCACCACCGTTCATACCGGTATTCGGGATGATTATTCTCGTTACCTTCGTAGTGCTTCTCGTTCTCGGAATCGCCGCGCAAGTCGCATATCTGCGTGGCGGATTTGATAAGCTTATCCGCCGCATTTTGGCACGTATTGGTTCGGTTTTAATCACGGCGGGTCTCGTTGGCCTTTTGCTTTATGTTTTTGAATTTGAACGTGTTCAGATCTTAACGATTCGCGCCGCATATCTTGTTCTCTTTGTATGGTTTGTTTGGGAGATCTGGAAGATTTATTGGTATGTAGCGAAGGATATCCCCGCGATTCGACAGAGAGAGCGAGAACACTATGCGTTCAAAAAGTGGCTTCCAAAAAAGAAAAAATGAGTGAAGCTGCCGATCCACGACGTCGATTTGGCGACTGTGGTGAAGATCTCGCCGCGGCATTTTTTATGGCGCGCGGTTTTCGGATCATCGGACGAAATTGGTCTTGCCGACTCGGGGAAATTGATCTTGTGTGTGAAAAAAATGGCGTGATCCATTTTATTGAGGTAAAGACGCGACGGACTGGAACCTACGGGTATCCGGAAGAGGCGATTACGCCGGCTAAGCTTTTACATTTCTCACGTGCGATTGAGAGCTATCTCCTTCAGCATCCAGCTACGGCGTATCAGGCTGGTGCATTGGCGATTACGATAAGTCATGGAACTCCAGAATATCATTATGTTGAACAAATCTTGTGATAGTCGGTAAGAGATTGCGTCTATTTTTTGTTGTGGTATTTTAAAAAAAATGCATTGAATTGGTTGGGGCAATATAATGTGACGGAATATTTATGTCAGACGATGAGCATCGCATCGCCGAAGGAATAAAAACGATAATTTTGTTCAATCGCTTTATCGTATGCGCGAAGAATGAATTCCCGTCCGGCAAATGCAGAAACGAGAACAAGGAGCGTTGACTTTGGAAGGTGGAAGTTTGTGATTAGTCCATCAATAACTTTGAATTGGTATCCTGGAGTGATGAAAATATCTGTGAATCCATGGCGAATTTCTGATTCAAGTGCGCGAACGGTCGTCGTACCGACTGCGATCACGCGGCCGCCGTTTCGTTTCGTTTCCTCAATGGCGCGGAGTGTCGTGTCTGGTACGTCAATCCATTCTTTGTGCATTTGATGCTCTTCAAGCGTCGCGGTTTTCATGGGTCGAAAGGTACCGATGCCGACGTGGAGTGTGATATTCGTATATTTAATACCTTGTACTTTTAGTCTCTCGATTCGTACAGGTGTGAAGTGGAAGCCTGCTGTCGGTGCGGCGACGGATCCGACAGTTCTCGCGTATACCGTCTGATATTGCTCCTCTTGTTTTAATGGTTTTGTTATATACGGAGGCGTGGGGACCGAACCGATGCTATCCGCCCATGTAAAAACTTCGTTTGTGGATCGTCCAAAGTCGATAATGAACGTTCCATCTTTAGTGCGTTTTTCGATAATGCGGCCAGTCGATCCATCGCCAAAGGTGACGACGGTTCCCTGTGTGAGGCGTTTTCCAGGTTTACCGAGCACGATCCAATATGTGCCCTCTGGTCTCAATAAAAAGATCTCAATATCTGAATGTGCGACATTTCCGTGTAAACGTGCCTTAAATACTTTACTCTCATTTACGACAAGCAGGTCTCCGGGTCGGAGGAAATCTCCGATCTCGAAGAATCGATGATGCTCAATCGTTTGTGTGGTCCGGTCCAGGACCATTAATCGTGAAGAATCACGAGGCGATGCAGGCTCCTGCGCAATCCGGTCGGGTGGAAGGATGTAATTGAATACGGAAGTTTTCATGTGAGGGGAGAGTGCCACGCTACTTCGTCTCCCGCAATGACCTCAGGGCTTGCCAGAGGATGTAAGATTTGATACGCTCCTGCCACATCATCTTTATGAAGGCTAAGATTCATCCTACATATTTTCCAGACGCAAAGGTCGTCTGTGCTTGTGGCAACGTTGTCACAGCTGGTTCGACCGTGCCTGAGATTCACGTTGAGCTTTGTTCTAAGTGTCATCCGTTCTATACGGGTAAACAGAAGCTTATCGACACTGCCCGTCGCGTTGAAAAGTTTATGGAGCGCGCATCTGCTAAGGATGCAAAGGCTTCGAAATCGCTCGGCAAGAAGGCAAAGGTTGCAAAGCGCGCCGCGCACAAGGCTGCAAAAAAAGCACAGAAAAAGCCGACGAAGCTTTCTGAGGTTTAGGTATGTCCAAAACCGACTTTTTTAGGTCGGTTTTGTGTTGTTCCGTTTTATAGGATTCTTTGATAGGTTCATCTCTTTATTTATAACTATGTCTGACCTCCTCCATTCCGCCATAGAGGCTAAGCAAAAACTTGAACAACTCGAGGTGGAATTGGCGTTGCCTGAGACGGTTACTGATCAGCGAAAATTTCGTGATTTGTCTCGAGCATATGCCGCTATGCGATCTATCGTGGAGGCTGGAGAGCGGTATCGGAACGCCCTTCGGACGATGCGAGATGTAGAAAAAGCGCTTTTTTCTAATGATCCCGGAATGAAGGAGCTCGCCGAGGCGGAGCAAAATCAGGCGACGAAAGAGGTTGCGGCTGCGACTATGGCATTTGAAATTGCGCTTGTTCCACCGGATCCTCACGATGCGAGAGGCATGATTATGGAGATCCGCGGTGGGACTGGCGGGGAAGAGGCGGCGTTATTTGCTGCAGATCTTTTTCGTATGTATACACGGTATGCAGAGCGGAAAGGCTGGAAAATCGCACTTATCTCCGATTCACCCGCTGAGGCGGGAGGTCTTAAAGAGGTTGTTTTTTCTGTACAAGGAATCGGCGCGTATGGCGCTCTTAAAGTCGAACAGGGTGTACATCGTGTTCAGCGTGTACCTGTCACCGAAAAACAGGGACGTATTCATACGTCCGCTGCAACGGTTGTTGTTCTTCCAGAAATTAAGGAAACAGAGATATCAATTGATCCAAAAGATCTCCGGATTGATACATTTTGTTCGGGCGGTAAGGGAGGCCAGTCTGTTAATACAACAAAATCCGCGGTACGGATTACGCATCTTTTGACGGGAACGGTCGTATCCTGTCAAGATGAGCGTTCGCAATTGCAAAATAAGGAGCGGGCGATGACGATTATGCGAGCGCGACTTTGGGAATTGGCAGAGGAGAGTCGGCGTAGCAAACTCGATACTGAACGTCGCGCTCAGATTGGCTCTGGCGATCGTTCCGAGAAGATCCGGACATATAATTATCCGCAGGATCGTATTACAGATCATCGTATCAAATATTCGTGGCACAATATTCAGCAGATTTTGGATGGTGATCTTGATGATGTCATTGCGCGTGTAAAGTTGGGTAAACAAGGAACGGATGAATATGTGGAATGATTCAGAAATAAGTTGGATTGATTGACAAATATCATGTAACGTGATATAAACCTGCGTCGGACATTAAGAGGAGAAAATAGATGAAAAAGATTGATGTTGGCTCCGTCGTGGGATACGGAGTCAGTTATGAAGAGATTCCGTCGCAGATTTCCTCGTTCATGCCGCCGGACTCGCGGCTCGCGACACTCACGGAGGAGGAGTTCGTCGTCGAGATTGTCGACCGTATGTGCACGCACCGCGATTGGCCGCTTGGGTCAGATGATCGCAGTCGTCTTCTTGCAATAGCGGCCGACAGTGAGGTCGTGCAAAATCTCGCACCTGAGCTTCGTAAGGAGCTTCACAAGATCCGTTTGAGGCTGACACGAGAGGCGTACACCGCTTTCCGCTTCGTGTAGTCTCACCCACCTCTATCTAGACGGAACCTTTTTTGGTTCCGTCTTTTATTTGCTTGAATAAACC
>QIKL01000048.1 GCA_003231955.1 Candidatus Uhrbacteria bacterium
TCTGGAAAATTATATTTCTTTCCGATAGCAGCAACTGGAAACGTTTTGGCCGCAAAAGCGATCCGCGCAAAAATAAAACCAAAAAATGTTCCAATTGTGCTGAATATGGAAACTCGAACGGCACTGTGCGGATGAAGATTCTTCATAGAGACTACGGAGGTGGCGCTGGAACCGTATACTTAGTCGGTGTACTGTGCACGCTAACGATATTCGTCGTCCAAACTGTCAAAAAAAATGAACTAACAACATATGCAAACATAATAATAACGAGGCCAAGCGCGCCATATTTCATAGCATTCGTCGCCGTCTTCACACGTTCTGAACTCCCAGCCGTCATATACATCACGCCCGCATACACAAACACAATAAGTGCAAATGCACCAACAAGACCAAGAAAGACCTTAATAATCCGACTTATCGCACCAACGATTCCTATTCCATGCATAGGATCCATTAATGTTGTACCAGAACCCTGCAACGTCGTACCAGAACCCTGAGCCGCTTTCGTTGTTCCTACACCTTCAAGTTTTTTAAGAGAAATCTCGACAGCTGGTATGGCCTGATTCGCTGTTGCTTTGTCAGCGCTAGATGACTTGGACGAATTAACTGTAGCGTGAAGAGCTTGAAGCTCAATTTTGAGAGCTTGAATCGCGCCAGCATTATTCTGATTATTGGGAATTGTACTAGCCTGTACGGGAAATGCTGGAGAAAAAAATACAATAAAAGTGACAAAAAATAGTCCGCTAAAGATCAGGGCTAATCGAGGCATTAGGGTTCGAAAACGAGACGTATGCATAAATACAGCGGGTTTAGGTAAGCGCGATAACGATATATTTTACGATCATCCATGCTGTGAGGACAATTCCCATACCAATTATAGCGCCGGTCATGGCCTTATTCCCTTTGCTCACCCATTCGCTCCGTCCAAACGAGAGAAGATACATGGCACCACCGTAAATGAATGTAGCAAAAAAAAGCGCCCCAGAAAGTTCCATAAGCAGACCAGCGAAAGCGACACCTGTACTTACAATATCATCCAAACTACAGTTCCCATTCACAGTACAAGATGGAAGCTGAAGGCTAAAATTCTTAAATCCAGCTCCCGTGGACTTTGGCGCTGGAGGACTGCCCGCCATCGCAACTGCGGGAAAAAGAGAAAGGCTTATCAGCGCGAGTACAAGACTTAAATACTTTTTCATATCCTATTGGATTTGACCGTATGGGATCGTCTGCGCAACTTTGTCTTGCGCATTACGCACAATGGTCGATATTTTATCTGGCGGACTTACAAGCGCATCTTCGATCATCGTGACAAATGCTTTGTTCATCGCCTTTGGATCATCGCCGCGATACCATGACTTAGCTGTAAGCACCTGCGAAGCAAATACACCGATATCTTCAGAATTCAGCTGTGCTGATAATTGCGACTTCAACGCCGCCGGCCGTTTAGCCGCATCGAGGAATTTTTGTGACTCCTTTGGCTTACGCATAAAATTTAAAAAATCCCATGCAATATCCGGATGCTTTGTTTTTTTAGAAACAGTCCATGCCCAATAGTTAGCAAAATTCACCACAGGATTACCTGCGATCTGTGGGAGTTTAGCGATTCCAAGATTCAATTGCGGCGCCTGCGCTTTAATCAAGGGCAAATCATATCCATACCCGAAGAAAAATGCGACTTTGCCTTCAATAAACGCTTGAAGTGAATTTGGCTGCTTATCATTCCATGTATACACTTCTTTTCCTGGATTCGCGAAATCCGTATAAAATCCAAGAGCCTGAATCGCTGGTGCGATATTGCGCTGTCCAGACAAACTCGTCGGGATTCGCGAGAAGGTTGGCGTCCCGTCTGCCGTACTCATCACCGCGCCATTCTGCATCATGAGCACAGAAAGAATATCCGGCGCACGCTCAATATTTTTTCCCGTTCCAAGCGCCGCACCCGCCTGAATAATTTTCCCTGTCGTATCATATTTTACAAGCTTCTTAACCGCCGATTGAAATGCGCCCCAAGTTTCAGGGACTACTGCGATCCCCGCCGCGTTTAGGAGATCTTTGTTTACGTACATTCCCAATGTATCCACAGAGAGTGGCATCGCGACGACACGCTGCTGAAAATCCTTTTTATCTTTTGTCGGCGAAACGTTGACCGTTCGTAGCATGTCGCGGATCACAACGTCCGGATAATCGTCCTTAAACCGTGTAATCGTCACGGTCGGCGTAGTGATCAACTTATACACCATCGTTTTTTTCAGAGTCCCCTGCACTACCTGTATTGTATTCTTTGTCGAAAGCGGCATAGGGAGAATCTTCGGCATGTACTTGGTGACCCATGTATTGTGGATGAGAAAAATATCTGGACCACGATCCTCAGCCATCGCATTCACGAGCTGGTTTTCATATTCATCAAGATTGAGCCTCCGAAATTGAATACTGATATTTGGATGCAGGCGATGGTAATCCGCAAAAATATCACTATAAACACCCGCATCATCAATCACGCCCCAAATCGTAAGCGTAACAGGCTTAGACGCGGCAACCGTGGCAGCGCTTGGACCTTTTGTACACCCTGCACCAAGTATACTAATCGCGAAAATGCCTGTCAGCACGCGAAAGATGCGACGTCGTTGCATATCAAAACTATTGTACCTCAAAAGTTTACCCTTTGGCGAGACGACGAATAAGCGCGCGCACGCCCGGTGCCATATCTGGACGCTTTAACGCATACTGAATATTCGCCTCAAGCCAACCAATTTTAGAACCTGTATCATGATATGTACCCATAATTTCACACGCATAGACTGGACGCCGTTTCATAAGCCGATGGATGGCATCCAGCGTGACATATTCTCCTTTGTGTCCGGGCTTTAATCGACGAATCTCATCAAAAATATCCGGTGTGAGAATGTATCCCCCGTTTGCTGCCAGACGCGAAGGAGCTTTTACCGGTCCTGGTTTTTCTACTACATGCTTTAGCTGATACACGTTCGGCTCAACCTTGGCTGCTGGGTCAATAATCCCATATCGCCGCGTTCCTTCAGCATCCACCTTGATCACACCCATGACCGGATCTCGATATTTTTCATATACATCAATCATTTGACGGAGACGAGGTATTTTACAATCAAATACATCGTCTCCGAATACGACGGCAAACGGTTCATTGCCAATAAGCGGTTCGGCGTTTAAGACGGGCGTAGCATTTCCGTACGGACCTTTCTGGCGAATGTAGATAAAATTCGCTAACTCGCTGATGCGACGAACGTGATCAAGAAGATCCTTCTTTCCCTGTTTTCGAAGCCAATTTTCTAATTCCTGATTAATATCGAAATGATCTTCGACTGGACGCTTGGCATGACTCGTAACAAGAATAATATCCGTAATCCCAGATGCGACCGCTTCTTCAACAACGTATTGGATGATTGGCGTGTCAATAATCGGCAACATTTCCTTCGGCATGGCCTTGGTCTCTGGCAAAAAACGCGTTCCGAGTCCAGCGACTGGAATAACAAGTTTACGAACAGTTTGAATCATATAAAAAGAGTATACACCGTAAAACCAATTCTCTCCTGCCCTTCTGATCGCTTTGGCCGTATCGCCGACCGGCACACGAAAGATTCTTTTTATCGCTGGCGATGGATAACCTTTTTACACACCAACTCGAAAATGACACACGTCACCATCCCGCATTACATATTCCTTTCCTTCGATGCGCGTAAGCCCCTTATCGCGACAGCCAACCTCGCCGTACTGTACAAAATCTTTCCAACCCGTCACCTCGGCACGGATAAAAGCTTTTTCAAAATCCGTATGAATAACACCAGCTGCCTGTGGCGCTTTGGTCCCTTGGACTACAGTCCACGCCCGCGTTTCCATCTCGCCGGATGTGAGGTATGTCACTAAGCCGAGCACATCGTATGCTTCAACGATAAGACGAACAAGCCCAGAATAATCCTGTCCAAGGTCAGTAAGATACTCCTGCCGCTCAATGTCAGACATGGAAGCCAACTCCGATTCCATTTTTACGCACACAGGAATGATACGACATTTTAATTTTGATAAAAGATGCGGAACACGATCCTTCCATGATCCATCCTGAATCTGCGTCTCATTAATATTCACGACATACAACATCGGTTTAAGCGATAAAAGCGAAAATTGTTTCAAACTTTTTCGTTCTTCGTCCGTCCATTCTGTTTCCCGAAGTGGTATTCCCTTCTCTAACAATTCTTTTGCCTTTTGTAATGTGACGATCGATATATCAAGATCTTTTATCCTTCCGGCTTTTAGCTGTTTTTCGATTGTTTGTGAACGTTTCGTCACAATCTCGAGATCAGCAAGCGCAAGCTCTATCTCAATTGTCTCCGCATCGCGCTCTGGATCGATTGATCCATCCACATGGATGACGTTCGGGTCCTCGAATACACGCAAAACCTGTGCGATTGCGTCACAATCGCGGATATGTGAAAGAAACGTATTGCCAAGGCCCTGACCTTCGGACGCGCCTTTAACAAGTCCTGCAATATCCACAAATTCGACCGTCGTAGGTACAATCCGCTTGGATTTAGAAATTTCTGCGAGTTTAGCGAGCCGTTCGTCTGGGACTTCGACGACTCCGACGTTTGGATCAATTGTACAAAATGGAAAATTCGCGCAATCCACGGACTGTTTAGTGATAGCTGAAAACAATGTGGATTTCCCCACGTTCGGCAATCCGACGATTCCGATCTGCAATGACATGTATGGCGCGAGCGTAACGAAAAATAACCTATCTGGCAAGACATTTTTTGATTTATTGACGCGAATCATCTTCCCTGACATTCTCGGCAACATGGCTACCCTTTTACAAATCCATGATCTAAAAAAATCTTACGGGTCGCGTTGCCTCTTCGACAACGCTGGATTTAGTATTGCGGAACATGATCATGTCGGCTGTATCGGGTGCAACGGCGCCGGAAAATCGACGCTACTTCACATCATCGCAGGAACAGAACACGCAGATGGCGGTGAGGCTATCTGTATGCCGGAAACAAAACTTGGCATCGTAGAACAAACTGACGATTTTATCGAAGGCGAATCAATCATTGCCTATCTTGAACGCAAGAGCGACAAACCTGAATGGAAATGTGCAAAACTCGCCAGTCGCTTTATGCTCAAAAATGAGCTCCTTCACCTTCCCGTCACAACGATCTCTGGCGGCCTACAAATGCGTATGAAACTCGCGACAATGCTCCTCCAAGATCCAAATCTCCTCCTGCTCGACGAACCAACAAATTTTCTTGATCTCAGCACCCAACTTCTCCTCGAGACGTTCCTACAGGATTTCCGTGGCGCGTGGATCATCGTCTCGCATGATCGCGAATTTCTTGAACGTACATGCGACAAAACCATGAGTGTTAAACACAACACAATAAAAATATTTGATGGCGATGTACATACATTTCTAGAAGAAGCAGCAGCGCGCCTCAAAGAGGCAAAACAATACAATAAAAAAATCGACACGGAACGTAAACATTTGAAAGAATTTGTAGACAGATTCCGTGCCAAGGCGAGTAAAGCCACACAGGCTCAGGATCGACTAAAACGACTAGCCAAACTCCATACGATCGACATCGGCGCATCACTCAAAACCGCGCATATTCAGATCCCATCAATCACAGAAAAAAAGGGGACTGTTCTGCGTTTACAAGACGTTTCGATAGGCTATCCGCATCGCCTCGTTGCCGCGCACATTGAAGCGGAATTCGAACGCGGAGACCGTATTGCGATTCTGGGCGAAAATGGACAAGGAAAATCCACATTCCTAAAAACGTTATCTAGCGAGCTCCCGCCGCTCACGGGCAATGTCCGCTGGGCGCATAACCTCACGATTGCGAGCTTTACTCAACATGTGGACTGCGCACTCGATCCACATGAGACTGCGGGTGCATATCTTTCGCGTGCGAGTGGAAGTTTGCTCCAAGAAGATGTTCTACGGATGGCTGGGAATTTTTTATTTTCGATCGATGACCTCGCAAAACCGTGCCACATACTTTCTGGCGGTGAAAAAGCGCGGCTTATCCTTGCTGGAATCCTACTCGAAAAACCAGATGTTCTCCTGCTTGATGAACCAACAAACCATCTCGACATGGAGACAACCGAAGCGTTCGGCGCAGCTTTGCGCGAATGGAACGGCACAGTCTTTTTTGTCTCACATAGTCGTACATTCGTGAATCTCATCGCAACATCAATCATTGAGATTACCGCTGGAAAAGTCACGCGCTACAACGGCACGTATGAAGAATATGTCTGGCTTCTTCGCCAACGACTCGGTGTATCCGCCACACACGAAGAAATTAACCGCCAGCTCGAAATAATTCAAAACCCCAAGACCACGCGACAGGAACGATATCAAGAACTCAAAAAAAAACGTAACCATGCAACGAAACTCGAACGACAAATGGAAGATGACGCAAAAGAAAAACACCAGCTGCTAGATGAAGTGCTCACAAACCCAAATACTTTTTCCCTTGAACGCAATCAACGTATTGCAACACTCGAAACTGTCATCCGCCATACCGAGGACGAATGGCTCAAGCTTCAAGATGAAATCCACGAGATGGAGTTGAGGTAAAAAACAAACTCAAGATGCAAAACTCGATACGGCTAGATGCAAAGAATCTTAAAAAAACGGTTGACTGAGATGCAAGAGCGTGGCACTCTCTCCGCACAATGAAAGAGGCTTCGCGGGCCCTTAGCTCAGCTGGTAGAGCGCTTCCATGGCATGGAAGAGGTCAACGGTTCGAGACCGTTAGGGTCCACCAATAAAAAACATCCGATAATATCGGGTGTTTTTATACATGCCAACCGTTCTCTGAAGTAAAGCATCTCCATATTACTTTTAGACATGTACGCCCGCACCAAATGCGGCTGCACCTTTTAATAATGCACCGCCCTAGGACATACGGCGAGTTCAATCCGATCGCGCTCAATTCCTTGAATACGGTCAATACGTTTGAGCTCTGCATGCAAATCTCGCAGATGATGGACTTGAATAATCGCATCTTCCGTATGCGCTTCAATGGGAATGGCATGCCAACGCTCAGCCTCACGCGTAGCCTCGTAAATTGCCCGCAGGAGATATTTTGTTTCGGACATCGGGAGCGGTTCATGGTATTCTTCTTCCGATGGAAGTACCGAGGGCGTGGCGGTTTCACAAAAATCTGCTTCGCTATGCGTTAACCAAAGCAACGTATTTTTATCCGATACATCCGCCCGATCATTTGTTTTGCTTTCTTTTGAGATATCACGCGCCAGTACATCTCTAGACGATGAAAAATCCGTCGACGCACAGGAAGACATATCCAGTTCCCGTGATCTCAACTCCGATGCGATAACCTCAGATCGAAACCGAGGATGATCCGCATGAAGCGGTGCCGTATCCACTCGCTGTGACCAATCAGCTAATTCATGCCGAAGAATTTTAGCGCTTTTTGTGGAGGCCTCAACACGACGCAACGCGCGACGAAGTGCGTCCTGTGCATCACGAATCTTTTTTGCCTCATGATAAAACGTGGCTGGTATCAATGCGTGAACACGACTCTCTAAATCTTTAAGCCGCACATCATATACCTTACATGTTTGCTCAATTTCTTGAGCGAGATTGGTTTGATCCGCAGTCAACATAGCACGCGCCGCATCGGGATCATCTTTGCATAGCGCAATAAATGTCGCGGGATCAAAAGATCGCGACACGGGTACGGTGGTCCACGTTCCAAAGAACCATCGAGAAA
>QIKL01000008.1 GCA_003231955.1 Candidatus Uhrbacteria bacterium
CGGCAACTTTAGGACCCGCACCAGACCCCGTACCACCGCCAAGACCACACGTAATAAAAACCATATCCGCATCCTTTAGTGCGTCTGCGATCTCACTGTGACTCTCTTCCGCAGACCGATGTCCCATCTCAGGATCCATACCCGCACCCAAACCGCGAGTGACGGTTTTTCCAATATGGAGCTTCACTTGCGCGGCGGAATGATGAAGTGCCTGCACGTCTGTGTTCATGGCAATAAACTCCACACCACGAATCTTCGACGCGATCATTCGATTGATAGCCGAACCTCCTGAGCCGCCAACGCCGACGACTTTAATCTTTGCGAATGTCTCGATAGCTGGTTTGATTTCTGCCATACGTTTCAATGAGTACAATTATTGCTCAGATTAGGCTTTATTGAGCCACAAAATGATTCTTGATTGGAGCATACCGAAGCGCGCGCACATCCGTCAAGCGGATTAAAGCAAACCTTCAATATCTAATATAAGACTTCATTTTAAACTTCCCATTTTAGGGCACAAATGATTTGAAGATTTTTTTGATTGGACTTCCAAGTTTCTTCAAAATCTCTCTACTCTTCCCTGATTGTGCAAGATAATTAACACGTCCCGATCCCCCATCCTCACGACGTTCTTTTTCATACGCCCATAATACGAGTCCTACCGCAGTACTAAATGAAAGATCATTGACTACTTCCGGCATGGAACTCTGGACATTTGTCACGCCTAATGCACATGGTAAACGAAGTACACGCTTTGCAACATCAATCATCCCATGGAGCTTTGCACCGCCGCCAGAAAGTATGACTCCAGCCGGCAGTAGCCCTTCGCGATTGATTTTTCGCAATTCTTCTTCAACCTTCTCAAAAATTTCTTCAACACGCGCTTCAATAATTTCCGCGACAAAACGCAACGATACTATCTCGCTTTGATCCGCACCAAAATCTACGAGATCAATTTCCTGCCCTCGTTTCGAGATCGCCTCGGCGACCGCTGTCCCATACATCCGTTTGATACGCTCGGCAGAATCTAAAGAAATCCGAAGTCCCCTCGCAATATCATTAGTAATATAATCGGCGCCAATCGGAAGAATAGCGGCTTCAAGAAGCTCTCCGTTTTCATACACAGCCACACCTGTCGTTGATGCACCAATCGATAGTGCACAAACACCGACTTCCCGCTCACGTGAAGTCGTAACTGCCTCCACAAGCGCCAATGGTGTAAAAATCAATTCAGAAATATCGAGCTTCGTCCGAAATACTGCTTTTGTGAGATTATGAACATGATTCGACTGGCCCTGAATAATCATTGCATCAACTTCTAATCGAATTCCCTGCATACCAATGGGATCTTTAATCCCAGATTGCCCATCAATAGAAAAATCCCGTGGAAGAACATGAAGAATCTCCTGATTTGCTGGATTGACAAAAGCCTTTGCAGCATCAATCGCCCGTGCGACATCCTCTGGACGGATCTCACCATCGGTCCGTGAGACCCCAATTACACCTTTTGCACTCTGACAATTCACCATTATTCCTCCGATTCCGACAGTCGCCTCATAAATCGGCATCCCTAAAATTCTCTCTCCTTGCTCCAAACAGGCAGAGATTGAGCTGACGACGTCTTCAAGAGATGTCACTATGCCCTTTGAGATCCCTTGCGACGGACATTCTGTAGCGCCTATAATAGTAAGGGCCTGGCGTTTATCTTGAGATAGCGTAATCTGGCCGGCGGCGAACCGGACCGAAGAAGTCCCAATGTCGAGACCAACAAGCAAACGTTCTTTCATATGCGCCCGACTATCTGATTAAAATATGGCCAGAGGATCATGAGGCCAATGACAAGCGCAAAGAGCGACGCGACGAGCACTGCCGCGGCCATAAGATCCTTAATATCCCTCACATATTGGTGCAAACGCGGCTTTACCAAGTCCACAAGCCGCTCAACCATACTGTTTAGTAATTCTAACACAAGAACAGCCGCAATGGCTAGCAGAAGCAAAACACGCTCCCAATCACGAAACGGCAAAATCATGAGCAAAACGACAACGATAAGACCGGCGCCAATCTGCAATCGAAAACTGCGTTCGGTCCGAAATGCCAAAATAAGGCCACGCCAGGCATGACCGAAGCTTTTTCGTAAACCTGTAAAAAATGTCATATATCAAGAATACGAGCTACTATACGCTCCTGAAATCTAAACATTATTATTTCTTCCTTCGCCGTCGCATGATCATACCCCAACAAATGGAGCATTCCATGTGCAAGAACGCGTAAAAATTCCTCTTTGAGAGAGATACCCCTTCGTTTTGCCTCTATACGCACCTGCACAGGAGAAATAAAAAGATCTCCCCAGTATAAAGGAAGTAACGCAGCTGCGGGTTGAACAGATGTTGCAAATGAAAGGACGTCCGTTGTCCGATCAATCTTGCGCCAGCGACGATTGAGCAAACGCATCTTTGTATCCGAAACAAATACGACAGAAATTTCCCCCGTGATTACACGCCGCTTTGCACGAACAACCTCCGTCAGGGTACGACGGATCTCCGCGGAGTTAACACTCTTTGGAAGGCTTCCTGAAATACTCACATGTATCATGACGATGACGTCGCAGCCGAGGCAGACAATGTTCCTGTCGATACAGAGGCCGCCGGCGTTGTGGAGATTGTGGAGATTGTTGGCGTTATGGAGGTTGTGGAAGCCGTCGGGAAAATAGATTTAGGCTGGGCAATAACACCTGTCGTTGTTGCCGCGGGTTCAAATGGAAGCGAAGATCCAGCCACAGGCGGCGAAATCTGAGGCAAACCTGTCAGCGTAAGTGAATTTAACATCATAGAATACGTCGTCCGATAATTAATGAATGGTTGACCGTTAAGATGATATGTGAACACAAAAACATATTTTCCCCATGGGATATATGTAGCCAAAAGATCTGCTCCGATAATCCCCTTGTACCCTTTCTTTGAACGATATTGAAGAATCTGCGATGCCTGCACACTTGGATGATGGGCAAGATACCACTTGACAATTGGCGTATAATTCGCGTTGTCCTCAACGGAGATCGTGAATTTTTCCGCTTTCCCCGTATCAATCGTTGCTTTGGAACCGTCAGGGACCGTTTGTGTCAATGTCCATACTTTCGGAATAAGCATAGTCCATCCAATGGTTCCGCTCTCTTGTTTTACAAGACCAGCATTAAGCAGCGTACTCGGCGCACGGCCATTGGGATTATACAGATTAAAAACTTCATTCCCATCCAAAAATCCGTCCTCATCCGTATCTGGGTTGTGTATATTCGTTCCGAATAACGCTTCTTCAAGGTCGGTCAACCCGTCGGAGTCTGAATCCAGACCAGCAGGTGGAAGTTTTATCACTTTAGGCGGCGGAGGAAGAGGTGATACAAATACACGTGCTTCCGATGACGGTGCGGAATCGCCCGTCTGGTTCACCGCGATGATACGGTATCGATATGTCGTACTTGCGGAAATGGCAATATCCTGAAACGACGTGCTATTTGGCGGAAGATTGGTAATACTCTGAAAGCTCTTCCCGTCAACCGCACGTTCAACACGGAATCCAGACTCATTTGTTGCATTATCAACCCATGTAATATTTACGCTCTGAGAATTCGTCGAAGTCGCGATGATATTTGACGGAGTTGCTGGAGGCTCTGGCGCTGGAGCAGCTGGAATTGACGGCGCCGTCACAACGGGAGCAGGAGGAGCCGGCGGAGGAAAAAGTACCTTCCAGTTTAAAAAGACAAAAATACCACCTAGAATAAGTAGGAATGCGACAGATCCCAGAATGATCGGAACTGTCATTTTGTGCTGCGGTGGAGCCATTGTGGCCGGCGCTTCTGTTTTCTTTTGATGCGCTTCAATTGCGCGTGCTTTTAACGCCGCTCCATAGAATTTTTCAGGAATAACATGAATCTCCGGCTCCGCGGATGCGGGCGGCATTGAAGCGGATGGTGTTTTCGGCACATTCTCTGGCATAAATCTTGCTCACGGAGCAACAATTTGAAGCGCATTTATGATCATTGCATACGTCGTTCGATACTCATAACTCGGATCCCCATTAAGATCGTATGTAACGATAAGGATTGTATCACTTGCGCTTACATACGTCGTCAGACCGTCAGACGATTCCATTGCATGAAAGCCACTCTTCGTGGTATACGATCGCATCCCCGAGCTTGATGAACCGATCCAATTGGTAAGCGTCTGATGAGCAACATTCACACGAGCTTGGAGTCTAATCTGCGTCTGTGAACCAGTTTGGATGGATGCGGTCGCAGGGTCATTTTTATCTGCCGTTAGCGTCCACGACTTAGGAATGAGCATACTCCAACCATTCCACTTCACAGAGATAACGTTTGAATTCTTCGTCAAAAGTTGATTCTTTCCTGCCGGATTATAAAGATTTCTCACTTCCGAACCATCTGGAAATCCATCTCCGTCTGTGTCAGCCAAGTCTGGCACCGTGCCGTACAACGCCTCCTCAATATTTGTGAGTCCATCTTTATCAAGATCAATTCCCTCGGTTGGAGCGGCTGTCGAAACAACCGCAGAAGAAGGAATGGGAATCACAGCTGGAGACGTCGTTTCAGATGATGATACTGCAGAAGAGGTTGTTCCATTGGTTCCTACTGGCAGCGGAATATTTGCCCCTGCAGGTGTCTGAGTTACAGGAGCCAGAGCGGGTTGCGATGCTGATGTCGGCTGAATTGCTGGCGTTGACGAAGCTGCGGCGGCAGTGGCATTCGTCTTGGGAGTCGAAACCTTTTGCGAAGGCGTCTTTGGCTTGAGTACAAATGCCCAAACAACAAAGGCAACAAAACCAACAACCACAATAGCGGCGACAATGATACTGATAATAATTATCGGAGACCTCCTTGGTGCAGGTTTTGCTTTAGTATCCTGCATATTCGCCTCGCGCTGTTCTGCCACAACATCCAGACCAGAAAATATATCTTCTGGATCTTTCTTATCCGTCTGAATGAGCGGTTTCGATAGAGTTGGTCTCAAAGGCGGAGCCGACGGAACTGGCACCACCTGAGGTTTTATTGACGCTGGCTGCGGAGGCTGTGCTGCAGGCTTCGGTACTTGCGGTTCGACGGGAAGATTTGGGGGCGTTGAATCAAACATAGAATATAAATATATTATGGAGTTGTTGAGGTCGGAAAAAATCCCCTATTCGCAGCCTGTTCTTTTTCATGTTGGATTTGTTTTGGGGTCCATGCGGATCGATAACTGGCCGAGAATTTACCTCGATTTTTCTTCTGCAGATCAAGCTCCTTCTGAATCCCCAGTGTTATATCGTACCCCGACGCCGAAGATGTTGCGAGCTTCGGTTGCACAGCATGCTCCGCAGATGGTGCCGCAAGCGGCATATTTGCAATCCCGACATCTCGGTTGCGCAGCATAATGATCACGACAACGACAATGGCAATAAACGCCACTCCCGCAATACCGACCCATAAAAAACGCTGATTCATAAATTACTGATCGTAGATACCATATTTAGACTGGTCCTTTCTCGGAATACATTGGCTCTTCGTTGACGGATCAATAACTTTTGTGACAGCTCCAGATTGGCCGTCCTGCTGAAAGACAAGCCATGTATGACCATAACAAGGTGGCATATATGTCCGCAGCTGATTGTGGGTTACAAGTTGAACTTTAAGACCAATATCTTGATATCCCTTTAGCGACCAAGATCCAGATAGGTCGTTAAGACCAACCGTTAATTTACCTTCAAAGTATGGCGGCGAGTATTTCAACACTTCCGGCGCAGTTGTTAAGTGTGTACAAACATCACAGGAACTAGATGAATGGTAACAATAGACACGTGCATGCGGACGCTTTGTTAAATCGCGCAGACCATTATGGTTCCAAAATACCTCACCAAGACATCCGCTACCAATAACTACCCCCTTCTGACAAGCACTGTACGAATAAACTTTGTCCGAATCAATTGGTTTACCTGCCCCGACACAATAATTTGCATACGTCTTATTTTGATCGTATTGTTCATAACCCGTATTCACTTCTGCGTAATACTGCCCAGATGCCACTGGCGGTTTTCCTTTTTCTGATTGTGTTGGGAAGCCGAGATGAATATTGATATCCCTTGCTTTTTGTGAATTCTTTGAGATTAAACTCCCATTCCACGTTGCGACAACGAGACTCTCGTTCGCACCGACCCGCGGGAGAAGATAAATGTATCCATCGTTATTCTTGATCCCTAAAGTATCGAATGTCTTTTGCTGAAACAAATCACTTGTATAAGACCAGTATCCACCATTAACAGATTCATCTACGTCCCCAACAAAGCCATTCCACGACTGTTTATTGCAGCTTGGACGAGATTTCGCCGAACCTGTGCACGGATTGTCCTGATACATGTCCACAACGATCCTATACGCGCCACAAGCCGAATGAGTATTCAGAGTCGAAAAACTAAACACTCCATTACTATCTGTATGCGTCTCGCCTACCTTCATACCATTATAAAGCAGCGTTACGCGTGCATTTGGAACCGGCTGATTGGCATACACCGCGTCATGAACTTTACCCGTAATCTTGCCTTTACCCGGAACATCACTACATTTTGCACACCCACCAAATTGACAAGAATTTGTACACTGAACGACGTCACCAGAGAAAACAGCCGTAGCGCCTTTGCATAGGACATGAGCTGCGTCAAAAATACCTTTTATCGAATCCTTAATATCCGTTTCCGTAATATGCTTACCAGAAGATGACTTCAGATCCGAGATGGTATATTGTTTCCCCTTCAAAACTTTAACAACATTTGGATCACTGGTAGCAGGATCCTCCCACCAACTGAAAGAGTTAGATTTAGATAGTGAGTTTCCTAAGGCACTATAAGGGAGAATCAAACAAGAACTGCGACCTCCAAGGACAGAAGTAAACGTTACATATTTACTTGTACGTGCATAATCAAATCCGAGTTTGGAACATGTGAGCGTCGACGGCACGCTCGCACTTCCATCACATTGTTCCGAACCATTTTTGATCCCATCACCGCAATATCCGCCCGCACTTGCTTGCCACTTACACAATTTTGAACATGAAAGACAACTAGAATTATAATCTGCGTTACACGTTAGTTTTCCGTTGTTCGCGCCCTCGTCACAATCTTCCACACCGAAATAAACCTTTCCGTCTCCGCAAATGTTCTTCTGACATGCGTTTGTACACGCTTTGGTGTCACCATTATTCGGACCATCGTCACATTGTTCGCCATGTTCCACTATGCCGTTGCCACAGACTCCTTTCGGCAAACATTGTGTCCATCCTGCGATAGCCTTCGCACCAAGCCATGTACATTGTTGCGTCCCTGTCCCTGGAGCACCGCATGACCGATAGTGTTGAGTCTCACGCTGGCTTTTTACGCATGTCTGACCAGCTGTGCAATCACTATCAGTCGTGCAAAACGCACCGTTTTCCGAGCACTGACCAACCGTAACCAGAGTATTTACACAAGAACCACCTAAAGCTGGCGTTGCACCATTGTCATAATTCAATGTCTGGCCATGAAACGAGAGATTCTTTTCTACTGCACCGCCTCCGCACTTTCCATTTATCCCGCAATCCGCATCTTTTTTGCACTGCGCACCAATATTTCCTGCCGAACAGATCGCACTCTGTGTGGACTCCGATTGCCCGTCGCATTGCTCCGGCCCATTAACAATCTTATCACCGCAATATGGACCTTTGCT
>QIKL01000010.1 GCA_003231955.1 Candidatus Uhrbacteria bacterium
ATCGGATTCTCCGCCGCGCTGACCGGATGGGGGGCAAACCTCATGCAGCTTGTCGGAACGTGGTACCCTGGAGCTGGTCCAACAGTCGCTGGCGCACTGTGGGCAACGATCTGGGGATTCTTTGACGGCTTTGTCGGCGGCTTCTTGATTGGCTTCTTCTACAATTGGCTTCAGGACGGCGCGCGAAAATAATGTGCGTCCCTTTTTAGGGACGATTGGAGCTTTGTCTAAAACCGATAACACACCCGGTAAAATTTTTGATATGCAAACGATTAAGACTATAGGTGTCTCTCTATGTATCGCCCTCTTTGGTGCTGGATGCGCCGCACAACAACCAACATCTTCAGTCGCATCTTCGTCGGCCAAATCTAATATATCGGCAACGCAACAGGTATCCGTGCTATTAAACAAAAACAACGCACCAGATTCCAATCCTAAAGTGACGCAGAAAAATATTGCTACGGGATCTCGTGCGGTTTCGGCAGTGTCGTCAACTATCGCTGCTGATGGTACATGGCAGATGTATACCAGCAAGACGCTTGGTTTTACTTTTCGTTGGCCGACACGGGGTTCATATGCTCCGACGTGGGAAGTTAAGCTTCTTAAAGCTAGCAATAGAGAAATAAAAAATGGATGTGATATTGGAAAAAATCTTCCATTGAAAAAACCTGAACAAATCACGACCAGAAGCGGTGTGACGTTTTGTCATACATCCGCTGTCGATGCGGGTGCAGGTCAATTTTATTTCGTCGATGCGTTTGCGACGCATATTGATGGCACGATCGTGGTTATTACGTTAACAAAGCACGTTGTAAATGCGGGTATACTCGGTTGTTCCTTCACTAAGAATTATCCTTATTCAACAAGCGGTGCGAGGTGTAATCCGTTTCAAGCAGACAAGTATCGTGCGGAATACATGACGATCCTATCGACATTTAATCTCAAGCCGGCGGCGTGAATGTATTTTGATAGTGTGTTTTCAATTTTGTCCCCGTGGGGTAAGCTTTCCCAATCATGAAAATCTTGTTCCTTGGTGCAGAAGTCGCGCCATATGTTTCTGTCGGTGGGTTGTCGCAGGTCATGTATTTTCTCCCGCGTGCCCTCATTAGCCACGGACATGACGTTCGTATTTTTACCCCGTTGTATGGGGCAATGAAAAAAAACGAGAGTCCAAAAAAAAAGTGGACTCTCCGGACGGAAATCTCAGATTTATCCGTTCCCATCAAAAATTCGTATAGTCCTATGGCAAAGGGCGTTCTCCTTGAGGAGGAACTGCGTACAAATGGCATCTTATCGAAATTAGGTGTCGAGAAAGGTAAAAAACAAAGCTTATTACAGGAAGAATCCCAAGACGATTCGGATGGAACGATTGAATGTTCTATATATTCGCACTCAAATCGAAAAAGAGACGCAACGACATATTTTTTGGGTAATAGCGAATATTATGGACTACGCGCAAATGTTTTTGGATATGCAGACGATCACATCCGCTATGCATTGATGTGCAAAGGTGCGTTAGAATGGCTGCGTCGGCTTTCAGAAGAACAAAAGACATCGCGCAGCCCTGCATGGTGGCCGGATATCATTCATTGTCATGATTGGCACGCATCTTATTTTATCGATTTAGCAAAACGAGATAGCCGGTATAAGGCGCTTCTTGAGAAGATCCCTATTGTGCTTACAGTGCACAATTTTAAATTTCAGGGGAACGGAAGTTTTAAATACATAAACGAAACCGAACGCGATAGGGGAACTTCTCCACTCGCATCTCTTACTGCACCAGAGCTCCAAAAACAAAATGCACTTAAACGCGGTTTGTTGTACGCCGATGCGATCACTACTGTAAGTGTCACTCATGCCGCGGAGATTATGTTGCCGGAATATGCGGAAGGACTTGATGAGACGCTACATCAAGTGCGCGGAAAACTTAGTGGAATCCTGAATGGTCTGGATGTCGAAGAATTTAATCCAGCTACGGATCCATTGATTGAAAAAACGTTCACAATCCGTAACTTTATTTCGTCACGCCTCAAAAATAAAGCTGATCTTCAACGTAGATTTCTCTTAAAGCACGATGTGACACAGCCGCTTATCGCCTTCACTGGACGTTTGTCCAAACAAAAGGGACTTGATTTGATGATTGAAGCCCTTCCGCATTTTTTTAAGGAATATACCAAGGCACAGTTCATTCTCCTTGGCGGTGGCGATGAAACTTATGTTCAGCAATTTATTGCTCTCCAAAAACAATTCCCCGATCGTATTGGACTCCATCTCCAGCCAAATTTTCGCCTTCCGCGGAAGTTTTTTAGTGGGGCTGATATCCAGCTTGTTCCTAGTATGTTTGAACCTGGCGGCCTCGTCGCGCTTGAGGCCCTGCGATATGGCGCCGTACCACTCGTCCGGCGTACCGGTGGGCTTAATGATATTGTGACAGATTTTGACCCAGAGACGCGGCAGGGAAACGGGTTTTCTTTTTCAAATAAAGATCCGTGGGCTTTTTATGGTGCGCTTATTAAAACGCTCACGACATATCGTATGCCAAAAGTCTGGAGCCGCCTTGTCCAGAATTGTTTAGAATGTGATTTTTCGTGGACACATGCCGCGAGATCTTATGAACACTGGTATCGGCAATCTGCGGAGATGAAGAAACGCGCCAGAAAGAAACTTCCGCATTCCGCTTACGTCACGCCAATTTACTAATTCTTATATTGCTCTCAATATGGCTGATTCGCTTAAAGATCACCTTGCATGGTTCGACGATTGGCGGAAAGGACCTGATTTTGATGATTTTGAACAGCGTCCAATCGCCTATTTTTGTGCGGAATTTGGTCTAGAATCAAGAATCCCAACCTATGCTGGAGGTCTTGGTATCCTCGCGGGCGATGTGGTTCGTGAAATGGGGGACCGAGGTGTTCCCTTTGTCGCCGTAGGTATGTATTACCGAAAGGGGTATCTTTGTGATATAGAAAAAGGATCAGAACGATCATCGGCGGAGTGTAAAGAGATTTCACCAGAGAGTGTGGGACTTCAACCAGTTATGGATACAAACGGAATGCGCGTATCGGTCCGTGTTCCAATACAGAATCGTGAGATTACGGTCCAGGGATGGACATGGAAGCATAAAAATGTACTTTTATTTCTCTTGGACACAAATAACGAAGCTAATACACCTCACGATCGGATGATTGTCGATCAACTATATGTTCACGACAAGGAAATGCGGCTTAAGCAGGAGATAATTCTTGGTATAGGGGGACTTCGTTTTCTCGAAGCGCTCGGATATCATCCACGAATTTATCACATTAATGAAGGACATTCGGCGATGCTTGCGTTGGAACTTCTACATCATGAGATGAAGGAGCGAAAACTCAGTTTTGACCAAGTTAAACAATTCGCACGACGACGAATCGTCTTTACAAATCACACACTCGTTCCTGCTGGAAACGAGGTTTATAGCAATGATCTTGTTGCGCTCCTCCTTGATCGCTACGCGAAGAATCTTCAGGTTCCAATCTCAGAAATCGTCAATCTTGGTCTCGTCCAGGAATCAAGCATATTCTCGATGACGATGCTCTCATTGCGTATGGCAGGAATGATTAATGCTGTCAGCAAGCTTCATGCAAAAAAGGCAAAACAGATTTGGACTGATCATCCTATGTTTGGAATCACAAATGGCGTTAGCCTCCCTATGTGGGATCGGATTAGGGGTGAGAATTCGCAGTCTGGTGCATTTTGGAAGCGGCATCAGGAACAAAAAAAAGTTTTACTCAAAATTATCGCAGAGCGAACTGGAGTTCAATGGGATGTCGAGACGCTCCTTCTGGGTTGGGCACGTAGATTTGTGAGTTATAAGCGTCCACTTGCGCTCATCGGCGAACTGCGGCGCTTGATCAATATTGCAAAGACTGAAGGAAAACCCGTACGAATTGTTTATGCTGGATCCCCGCATCCAAGCGACGCGGAAGGTGTCGGCATGTTGAATCGTTTAAAAGGTCTTATCAAAAAAGAACTTTCTGATATAGTCGTTTACCTTCCGACATATGATATTGATCTTGCGTCGACGCTAACATCTGGGTGTGATGTTTGGGTCAATACGCCTGTCGTTGGATTCGAAGCTTGCGGAACAAGTGGCATGAAAGCGGCACTAAACGGTGCCTTACCGCTTACGACACTGGACGGTTGGATTAACGAGATTGCACTTGAAGATATTGGATGGCCTCTAAATAATTGTCGGGTTTCCGAAGACGCTATGGATATACTAGAAAAAAAAATCGTTCCCATATATTACGATCGGAATATGGATGGTATTCCCGTAGCATGGGAGCAACGAATGCATATGGCGCGAACGCTTATTCAGGATCAATTTTCCGCAACACGCATGGCTAGGGAATACATTCAAATGCTGTACGTCTGAGCCCATGGTGACGACGGTGCGTGTATATTCGTCCACACGATAAAATCTATCGGACGTCTGAGATATGATAGACGATCGTTCCAGAAGGTGTTGTGACCTCTACGTTATCTCCAGCACGATGTCCGATCAACGCGCGTCCTAGTGGCGAGATATGTGAAATTCGTCCTCGTGATGGAGCTGATTCTAACGGACCCACGATTGTATATGTCGAAGCTCCATTTTTTGAATGTACGGTGACGGTTGAGCCAAGGCTGATCCATCCATCCGTGACGGTTTCTTTCTCAATGACAGAGGCTCGTTTGATTTTCTCTGTTATCGAGAAAATTCGTCCATCAATTTGTGAAAGGCGCGTACGCGCGTCTTGATATTCCGCATTTTCGGATAGGTCGCCTTGTTGTCTCGCAAAACTTAGATCTTCAACCGTTTGTGGGCGTTGGTGTGTCTTGAGATCTTCAACCGTCCGTTTCATTCGCTCCAACGCGACGGATGTCATGATTTCCGGACCTTCGTCAATTCGGATCTGGAGAAGTTGTGCTCGTCGCTTTGGGAGTCGCATAGATACAATCAAATTAAAGGATAGCAATATCGCAACGTGTGTGGCAATGTCAAATAGAGTGTATTGTCAATTTTATGAATGCACACTAACGTGGAGGTATATGTACGAGCATGGATTTTAACACATCGAAAACGTCTAAGCAGTTTACAGAGACCGATGGAGAAACACGTCGCACAATTGCGCATCTTTCTGATCTCCATATTGGTAGATCTCGGCGAGAGGTGCAGTCTTCCGAGGCATTATGTGCGGCACTTATCTCCTCAAAGACAGACCATGTTATCATTACAGGTGATGTCACGGATCACGGTAGAAAAACGGAGTATGTAGAGTTTGAACGCATTTTTCAGCCGCTGATCAACGCAGGTAAATTGAGTCTTGTTCCAGGAAATCACGATCGCCTAGAAGAGAATGCTGCTTTACAAATGATGGATGACCGGTTGGAAATGTCTAGACATGACAGTTTATTTCTTATTAAGATAGATAGCACCGCCAAGCATAATCATAAGCTCTTTAGCGGACACGGCTCCGTGAATCAAGAAACTATTGATCGCGTGCGTATACTAGCTGAAGAAGCTCTTCCGACGGATCTTGTCGTCGTTGCCTTGCATCATCATCTCACGCCGCTCCCTGAAGAATATATTTCCGAACGGATTTCTTCTTGGCTTGGTTTTCCATTTGCCGACGAACTTCGTCTTGGTATAGAACTCCTTCAGACTCTTCAGGGGCGGTGCGATATTATTTTGCATGGGCATCGTCATGTACCGGCCGAAAAAAATAGTGATGGTGAACGAGGTCTTCGTATCTACAATGCCGGATCATCGACGGAACTCTCGCGTTTTCGTTTGTTCGCCCATGACAGAGGTAAATTGGTTGGTGATCCTTTATGGATAACGACTTCGATTGATTAACAATAAAAGAATGGATAGGAATAAAAGCGTATGAATGTTACAGCCGCATGCATAGCCATTGTCGTCTATTTAGTGTAGATAACGCTACTTACGAGTTCAACGTCGGTCTAATCCAAAAGTTTGGAGGATTGAAATTTGCGATGGTTCAAGATGGATAGATGGGCGTGCCGAGCGGATCCGCGTGATCGCATCTTCAGCACTTAGACTGTGTATTTGCATAAGAAATGCCGCGACGAGCGTCGGCGATCGTCCGTGTCCATTTTTGCAATGGACATAGCAAGGAATCGTATTTTGCATGAAATACCGGAGCGTCTCCACACCGAGACGAAGCTGGTCCATTTTTGGCGGTGTATGATCTTTTGTCGGCAGCCAGAGAAAAAAGTTGACACCAAGTGGATCATCAAGCCGTTCCTCTTCAAGGCTGATATCCGCACGAATACCTTTTGCGAGCAACTCCTTTTCGAAATGAATTTGGCAACACTTGTTTGTACCAATATAGATCAGTTCCGTGATTTTGCTGTAATCTATACCGTGAATGATCTTGACCATATATATAGTATGTATACTATACACTAACTACGTCGGGAAAACTTTTTTTACAAAATAAAAAACCATGAACCCCCATTTTAGTGGGGCTCATGGCGAGACGAGTTGGCGAAGAGCTGTGTCGACAAGGGCAGCATCATGATTGGACCCTGTAATCGGAACGGGGATAATCGACGATGACAGGGAACCTGCGCTTGGCGGAATCGTCGAGAGGCGGACGGCCAGGGACGTTTCATCTTCAGCTTGTGCTGAATTAAGTCCTTGTGACTGCATCAGTGTTTCACGGAAAATATCCGCCTCGGGTTGAAGAAAAATTGCGGAGAAATGAACGGTGTCATAGGAACGTCTACGCATAATTAGACGTTCAAATCCTTCTGGTGTCATGCCGACGAGCGGCGTCTGCATCGTCGCGAAAGCCGTGTCTAGGTGTTTGCGGACGATAAAATATCGTGCGCCACCTTCTTCGAACAGTGTTAGCATCTGATCGATGCTATAGGCAGCAAAAGCTGCCTCTTTGGTCATGCGGACGTACCACGCCGCATCATTGTCTCTCGGCTCGCTTCGGGTCGTTATCGTCCGAAGTGCAGTGTATCTCCGTGGGATTTGCCGTCTTAGCCGCTCAAGGTGTTGCATGCGCCCCGCACTCCGGCTTCCTATAAAGATGACAACAGAATGATCTTCCACTGTGACCTCCATATTTAATTAAGTGCTTTGAGACGGTCTCTGTCAACATGGGCAAGGATTCTCATTAGAAGAGACGGCATATGAGATATAGCTAATTATCTTGATTCAAATCAAGATAAAATGGGAGAATGCGTGAATATGGCGCGGTACCTACTATTGTGTGCAACAGTAGCTCAATTAATGAGATACGAACGGGCGTCTTCGTATGCAATGAAAAAAAGATTTATCCAACGATTTTATTATAGAGGTTACGGTAAA
>QIKL01000042.1 GCA_003231955.1 Candidatus Uhrbacteria bacterium
TGTTTCCGCGAGTTGTTCCGACGCTACATGGCGGAGAAAACCACCCTGGTCGACGACATAGACTTTGGGGTCAGTAGTAATTTTTACCATTTTAACGCCCGGGCGATAGGTAACGTTGCCGCCGAGTGGAATCGTCGAGAGGATGCCGTTCGGGATCTGCTTTACCGTAGAAAAGTCTTTATACCATGTGAAGTAGGTTTTTGAGTTAGGAAAGACATAGCGTTTGCCGTTTGTGGCAAAGTAGTAGACCGTGTTGCCAGAACCTTTGATGAGGTCGCCAGCCGAAAAGGCTGTCGTGGTCATAGCATGTGACGCAAACGGTATTGCAACCATAGAGAGGGCTGTTGCGAAGGTGAAGAACTGAATGAAAATTTTATTCATGGTAAATTTAATTTAAAGATAAATATAATAGGAAGTATGGCCTTGATCCGTGTATACGTCAATTCGGTGTGACGACGGTGACGGTCGTATCTCCGCTAGTTCCAATGGTTCCTTTTGTGTCGGTGGCGCGACCTGTGAAAGTTAGTACGGTCCCTGCGTTTGGCCATGGACCGGTCGTTACCGTACATGGAGCAGCACTAACGCAATGCTTGAGCACGGCACCGTCCCTCATTATATCAATTGATGCAATGCCATCGTTATCGGAAGCGGTTGCTGTGACGTTGACGGTCTCATTCGTATAAATTTTCGTCTTCGCTGGGGAAATAGTTACGTTTGGTGAATCATTAGTCCCAACCGTAATCGTGAGTTTGTTGGACGTATATGTGCGGCCTATGGTATCGGTTACAATACCTTCCACCGCGTATGTCGTTCCAATGGCTCCTGAAACAGTATTGCTCCATTGACATTCACGTCCGCTGGTCGCGCAACCTTTAACTAGGGTGTTGCCTAGATAGATATCAATACGGCTGATAGCGATAGAGGCATCGACGCTAACAATAGCAGAGGCTCTTTCTCCCGGCGTGATGATAGCTTGTCCTACTTTAAGATGCACAAGATTTGAATCGTTATTTTTGATGGGGAGATTAAGAGAGTGCACATCAATATGTCCATCTATTTTAGTTGCCCGACCTTTGACGATATAGCTCATTTTTGTCCCAGAAATAGGGATCTGTGCTTCTCCGCTACAGGAGATACTAGCTAAGCATGTCTTAATCAACGAACCTTCAAAAAAGAGATCAATCTGCTGGACACTCACTGTAGGGTCCGTTTCTTTTGCGGTTAATGTAACGATATCTCCATGTTGATAGGTTGTCTTGTTCGTACTGAAACTAAAGGTTGATGTCGCAGTCGGTGTTGTTGATGTCGCAGTCGGTGTTGTTGATGTGACACTGGTTTGTTGATCTGTACTGATATCTGATGATGTTTCTTCTTGGTTCGGTGAATACGTCGTCGCATCCAGTATGGGTGTTCCGATCGTGTAATTCACAAAGAACGCATCTGGGATATCTTCGACTTTTGTGTTCCAGTCTGTACCGTAGAGTGTCGTTGCGATAGCTTCCGTCTTTACCCAGCGCAATATTCCGTGGGTCGCAACGGCGTAAACTTTGGGATCGGTTGTTATTTTGATGAGTTTTACACCAGGCCGATATGTTACATTGCCGCCGAGTTGAATCGCTGATAGTTCATCAGGGGTAATTGTTGTAACAGTACTGAAATCTGGGTACCATGTTTGGTATGTTTTGAGGTTTGGGAAGACAAGACGCTTGTCATTATTTGCATAATAGTAAACTGCGGCACTTGGTCCTTTTATGAGCATTCCAGGTGTGAGCGTCATAGCGTTCGCTGGAAATGCAAATACGATCGTTGCGAAAGCCATAATAATGGCTGTGAGAGATACGGTGATACGGCGATACAGATACATAAAAATTGATTACGAACGATACTGTTAAGAATAGCAAGAGAGATGTAATTTGGCGATTTTCTTATTTCTTTTCTAGGAATGTTTGAGTTCCTCAAATGCAGCTTTCGGATCAGCACTCCTCCAGATTGCACTTGCGGTATAAAAGCGTGTGATGCCGACTTCGCGGATCTTTGGGAGGATTTTTGTTGTTACACCGCCATCAAATCCGATGATCGTGGCAGGCCATGCGTCATGAATTATTTGTGCTTTTTGGATGGTCTCAGGGAGTAACGTTTGCCCAGAGAATCCTGGTTCGACTCCGAGAACGAGAATTTCATCAAGCATTTCTGCGAACGGACGCAAAGCCTCAATTGATGTTTGTGGTGCGATCGCAAGACCTGATTCAATTCCGATTTCGCTACAGCGGATCAACATTTCGGCATGATCAATATTCGCTTCAATGTGCCAGATCGCTCGCTGGATAGCACCATCTTTTTTAATATGTTTGATAAATGTTAAAGGATTCTTGACCATAAGATGCAGTTCAATCCATGCGGATGTTACAAGATTATTGATCGCGGTAATATCGCACCAGCTTGTATTGGGATAGAGTGTTCCGTCGAGTACATCAAGCTGGATAGTATCTGCGGTATTTTTAAAAATCGTAAATTTTATACGAAAGTCTTGTTCATCCGTAGCGATAATGGCTGGAATAATGTGGTTCATATTTTAGCCGAGCTGTTTTACGCGGCGATGGTGGCGTTTTGCCACGGAAAATCGTGTTTTAAAGAAGATGTCAAGAAGCTTTTTTGCTGTAGGGAAGGTCAACCGCCAACCGGAGAACGCAATAATATTTGCGTCATCGTCATGCCGCGCGAGTTTTGTTCCTTTTGCATCCCATGCGTCAAACGCGCGGATACCTTTAATGCGGTTCGCACCGATCGTGACACCGACTCCCGTGCCACACACAAGGACGCCGCGCGAGCCTTTATCTTTTGAGACATGTGTCGCAACTATGCGTGCCACAAGAGGGTAGTCATCGCCCGAACGATAGTTCGGTGTGAGATCATAGACTGCATATCCGTCGCGTAGAAGCTTGGTTTTGACCTGCTCTTTTAATTGGAATCCAGCGTGGTCTGCTCCGAGATAGACGGTGAATGACATATAACGAAAGTGTAGCAGAGATGGCATGTACGGATAAGCGCGGGGCATGATTTAATTATTTTTGAGAAAATCTTTTTCCATTTATGAATATCTCACATCAGACACTGACTTGCGTATTGACGCAATGCTTATAAATCCCGCATAGTAGACAGACATTTTATGTCTCAAAAAAATAGTACACAACCAGAATCGAACCGGCCGGACTTCCCCAAAATGGAAAAGGAAATGCTGAAATTCTGGCAGGATAACGCTATTTTTGAACGATCACTCTCGGAGCGATCTGAAAAGAATTCGTACGTTTTTTATGATGGTCCTCCGTTTGCAACGGGTTTGCCGCATACGGGGAATCTACTGCAGAGTGCAATCAAGGATGCGGTGCCGCGGTATTGGACTATGCAGGGATACCGCGTACCCCGCCGTTGGGGATGGGATTGTCATGGCCTCCCGATGGAAGCTGCTATCCAAAAAGAACTAAAGCTCTTTTCTAAAAAGGATATTGAAGAATATGGTATAGGTCCATTTAATGAAAAGTGTGCGGCGTCGGTCCTGATCTACGCGAATGAGTGGCGTCGGTACATTGAACGCCTTGGTCGTTGGGTCGACATGGATGGTGCCTATAAAACGATGGATACGGATTTTATCGAGTCTGTGTGGTGGGCATTTGTTGAACTCTGGAAGAACAAATGTATCTACAAAGATCTCCGTGTTTCGATGTACTCGCCGTCCAACGGTACGCCACTCTCAAATTTTGAAGTTGCAATGGAAAATTCGTATATTGATGCAGAGGATCCGTCGATCACAATTAAATTTAAGGTAAAAAACGAAGATAAGACGTATTTTCTTGCTTGGACGACTACACCATGGACCTTGCCGGCTAATGTGGCGTTAGCCGTGCATCCAGAAGAGATGTATGTGCGTCTACGAATCAATGAGACGAATGAGACGTATATTTGTGCGGAAAAGCTCATGATGAATGTTTTTCGGCAGTTTTATCCGCTCACCGAAGACGAATTGCCATTCGAGATTGTGGAAAAAATGAAAGGATCCGCTCTTGTCGGTCTATCTTATGAACCGCTCTTTGAGCTCTCTGCGGATGCGCGTGCGCGTATGACTGCACGTGATGGGAAAAATATGTATGTCGTTATTGCGATGGGCTATGTCACCATGGATGACGGAACCGGTATTGTGCATACGGCGCCCGCTTTCGGCGAAGAGGATTTTCAAGCATCAAAGAAACATGACCTTCCGGTTATCGTTACACTTGATGATGCTGGTTTTCAGCTCCCAGATGTTCCGATCGTTTCTGGAAAATCGTATCTTGAATCTAATCCAGAGGTCGTCGGCTATCTTGAGGGTCGCGGGTCTCTGTATCGCAATGAGACAATTACACACAGCGTTGCGATTTTTGAACGCAATAAAACGCGTCTTATTTATAAAGCACAGCCCGCATGGTATGTGAACGTAACCAAACTTAAGCCAAAGATGCTCAAGACGGCAAAGAAGATTTATTGGCATCCAGAGCACCTGAAAGAAGGGCGGTTTGGTAAAGGTCTCGAAACAGCACCCGATTGGTGTATCTCACGTTCACGGTTTTGGGGAGCGCCGATTCCAGTGTGGACAAATGCCGACGGATCGGATATTCGCGTTTTTTCATCTATTGCAGAACTCGAAAAAGTGTCAGGTGTGAAGATCGACCGCAAACACAGTCTGAATCTTCATCGGCCCGCTATTGATAGGATTACATTCACAAACGATGCGGGTGAGGAGATGCATCGTATTCCAGATGTGTTTGATTGTTGGTTTGAGTCGGGGAGTATGCCATACGCCTCTGTGCATTATCCATCGGAGAATCGTAGTTTTTTTGAAGCAAATTATCCAGCGGATTTTATCGCCGAAGGTCAGGACCAGACCCGCGGATGGTTTTATGTTCTGCATACGCTTTCAACCGCTCTTTTTGGAAAGCCAGCATTCAAAAATGTGATTTGCACAGGACTTTTCATGGCGGAGGACGGTAAGAAGATGTCTAAGAGCCAGAAAAATTTTACAGATCCGATGGAGATTATGGAGAAAGTTGGTGCGGATGCTCTCCGCATGTATATTTTGTCGTCGCCCGTCGTCGATGCTGAGTCGGTGAACTTCTCAGACCGTGACGTTGCGACCATCCAACGTACGCTATTTGGGACGCTGTGGAATATACGTATGTTTTATTCTTTGGTCGCTGGCGATGAACGAATTGAGATCGTAAAGCCGAAGAGTACGCACGTCCTCGACCGCTGGATCCTCGCGCGTCTCAATCAGACTCTGAAACAGACGACAGATGCGATGGAGAAATATGATCTTGTCTCCGCGATCCGGCCGCTTCGCAAATGGGTTGATGATCTCTCAACATGGTGGCTGCGACGATCGCGTGGGCGTCTTAAGGGTGACAACGTATATGACAGATCAGATGCGCTTCGTACGCTTCGCGAAGCACTCCTTGAGACTTCAAAGATCCTCTCGCCATTTGCGCCATTTTTTGCAGATCGTCTTTATCAAGATATTGCGGGTCCTAAGATGTCTGTTCATCTCGACCGATGGAGCAAGGTAGACGCTCGACTTTTTGATGATCAGCTTCTCGCGGATATGGCGCTCCTTCGCGGAGTGGCCGCGGCCGGACATGAAGCGCGTGCGAAAGTTAAGATTCCAGTGCGTCAGGTACTCGCATCTCTTACGGTGCGGTTCCATGATATCTCAGACGCGGCGCGTCTTGAACGTCGGTCGGATCTTGTAATGCTCCTGCGTGATGAGACAAACGTTGAGAAGGTAATTTTTGAAGGCGGTGCGGATACGGGAAGTAGTGCGTGGGCCGTGGAGCTTGATACGGTACTTACGCCAGAACTTAAGAAGAAAGGGACTATCCGCGAACTCTCACGACATATTATGAATTTGCGTAAAGAATTGGGCCTGACACCGAACGATACAATCGATCTCTACGCCGCCATCGCAGACATATCGAGGCGTGAAGATATAGATTTACTCATCAAGGCCGTTTCTGGATCCATACGAGCTACTTCAACCTGTATTTCAGAAGCTCTTCCAGAGGATTTGCCGGCACATGCGGAGCTGATCATTGAAGGAACAACCGTCGGACTTGGAATTAAAAAAACAGCAGAACTGAACTAATTTTTTTTCTCCAATTAGCCAGCTCATTCTTGACAGAATGCTTAATTTGCGGTAGGTTTTTTTATTCCTGGAATAGGCCAGGATGAACCTTTCATTTCCAACTCAAACGCGGAGGGCGCTGTGGTTATTGTCAAAAAAAACACGTGGATCGTTGCGGATTGCGTTCCGCATGGAGATGCGCAACCTGCTCAGTATGAACTGATTGAGACCGTCGGTTCGGGCGGTATGGCGACCGTGTACAAGGCACGTGAAATCGGGACAGACCGCCTTGTCGCGATCAAGTATCCCCATGCTGAGAAGATTATTTCTTCAAAGGAGTTTTTTGATCGGTTCTTGCGCGAGGCAAAGTTTGCGCGAAGCATTCGCCATCCTAACGTCATTAAGATCTTTGATCTTGGAATTGATGCGGACGGCCAGCCTTTTCAGATTATGGAGCTTCTCGCGGATGCCGAGCCATTGTCTGATATCATCAAGCGTCATTACGACGCACATTACTTTGGTGGGGGAAGCCATAGAAAGATCAAGGGGTCGCTTGTTCCGCTTATGGAGCTCGCCCTCCCGATCTACCGACAGATTCTTGTCGGTCTCGGTGCATTGCATCAAAAAGGCATCATCCACCGGGATATCAAACCGGATAATGTTCTTGTCTCGTTCATCGACGGGGAGCCACACGTCACTATCCTGGATTTTGGGGTGGCAAAGGATCTTCATCCGTCATCGGAGGAACAGAACCTCACGCACGGCCTCATTGTAGGTACGGCACACTATCTGTCTCCAGAACATATTCGGCCACGATTTCATCCTACAACGGGAGAACCGTGGCCGGTGGGACCGACATCGGACTTCTGGAGTGCGACGGTTATTCTCTATGAGATGGTCGCTGGAGAAGTTCCGTTTCAGCATGAGTCGATTGAGCTCCTTATGGGACTCATTGTTGATGAGTCCAATCTTGGCCGGCCGAAGGCGATTTCGGCGTATGTCAAGAGAGTTAATCCAGGCTTGGTGGCGCTCTTCGAAATATGCTTTGTTAAGTATCCTTGGGAGAGGCCTCAGACGGTTGATGCTGTTCTTGGGCTGCTTGAGCCAATCATCATCTGTGATAAGTCCTCCGATAAGAAGGGTAAGAAAGACAAGCGTTCTCAGCAACAGGCGAGTCGCGAGTCGGCTTATCGGAAAAGCGTGTCGGAGA
>QIKL01000023.1 GCA_003231955.1 Candidatus Uhrbacteria bacterium
ACAACAAATTAAAAGAGATGAAAATTATTCAGTCGATGTCTAGAAGAGGTAACTCAGTAGACAATGCACCAATAGAATCATTCTTTGGACACATGAAAGATGAGATTGAGTATTCAAAGTTTAATTTTACTGAGTTGGAAACTTTAATTGATAAATATATGATAGAATACAATTACAAATGTATATTACAGGAATTATCTTTTAAACTTCGCTAATGAAAGTGTCCATTTTTAAGGGTGCAGTTCAGAGCGCATGGCAATTCCAACAGACAAACACCAGCCGCGCCAACGGCTCCGCTACCGCTCCGCCGTCCGCCCGACCAAAACCGTTTCCTTACCTTTCTTTTTTCGCCATTCCGAAAACAATTCCTTCCAGAAGTTCGTCACAGCAATACCGTCATCACACGAGTTGACGATTTTTTTTTATACTATACTCTCAAAGAGTACATACAGAATGTTGACAATGTAGTTTTTCGAAGACGAGAAGCGTTCGAGAAAGGCAAGAAATTAGGAGTTTTGGAAAATGATCTGCGAAAGATCTAACCTAAATAATCAAAAAATAATATATTTATGAAAAATATTATGGAAAAGAAACCTAAAGGATGGTTCAGGCGGCATAAGATAATTACAGGGATTCTTGCAGGATTTATCTTCGTGATATTCCTTGCAGCACTATCTCCAACACCACCAGAGGCTACCAAGGCACCAGCGAAGACCGAGGCTAAGGCGCCAGAGACATTGAAGTCCACAACAACACCACCAGAGGCTACCAAGGCACCAGAGACCACTAAGACGCCTACAAAAGCTATCAAGGCACCAGAAGCCACAACACCGCCAAAGAAGACCGAGGCTAAGGTACTAGCACCAGCTAAAGCACCAGCTAAAGCACCAAAGAAGTTTGTAGCACGGATCATCAAGATAAGCGCAACGAAACTTTTTGATGAGTCTTTATTGAATCGTTATAAAGCTCAATCAGATTATCTCGATTATAAATTGCTTATTTCTGGAAAAGTATTAGAGGTTGTCCCTACAAATGGACATCCTGCCGTCCTTTTAAGTGCTGGTATAGCAAAATCCGCGGTTGCATGTATTCTTTCGTCCTCCGCCTCTGACGAGAAATCCATCTCAAACATTGAGGCAGGAGAGAGTATCCACGTATTAGGACATTGGCAGAAAATAATACAGAAAGATGCATTCTATTTTCTCTATATCGATCCCTGTGAGATTAAATAGCCTAATATTTTCGAATCTATGGAAGATACACAAGTAGCACTTATCGCCGATTAAGTACCAAACATCTTAAATAAGGTAATGGAGATAACCAATATTCAAAACGCAGAAGATGAAGCACGCGCAAGCGAATTTTTTCTGCAAATTAAACGTCGACAAGATCTCGTACATAAAACCTTTCAAAGACCAGATCAAGGTCATTGAGGCTGACTTCAACAAGATTCTTACTCCACTGAATGAAACGAGTGTGGAAAAATTGGCGACTATGGCGATGAAAGGGCTGTTATTCGCAGGTAGCGGCAGCAACTTATCCAATCTGCTGGATTAAAAATTGTTATAGAGAGTGCGCGAAGAATGGCGCGATGGAGCGAACTCAATCTTAAATTTTTGAGATGGCTTGAGGATTCATGGCTGTCTCGGCGGTTTGGTGAAAAACTCAATTTTCGTCTGTGACTACTAACAATGCTCGGAAATGAATTTTATTTCTGAGCATTTTCATCTTGCGTTAATTAGCATCTGGATTTTGTTAAAAAAAAGTTCTGACATTGTCTGGCAAACATCACTATCGGAAGTCTATCTGCTAAGAAGGGATTTTAATTATAAAAGAGTAGGTCGTTTGTTGTGTGTATTTGTAGTTATTTTTGCTCAATTATTTTGGTTCAAAATTAAGTGGAATCTTTTTATAGTTTTTTTTTGAGTATTGTCGGGGAGTATTTGGTTTACTTAAGAAGTAATGTGTCTTCGTCGTCCGTGGTTTAAATCTATTGTAGAGGCTTTTATATTTTCGTCCTCTATGTGGTTCATAGGTATGGGTATGCAAAATTTTTGCTCTGTTTTTATCCTGTATAATGCTCGTGCGCATCTGAATTCTCTTTCAAAAATTCTATTTTCGTGAGAGACTCCAAAATATGATGATACAACCAAAACAATATTTTATAGAAAAATTAATGGAACAATCCTTCATAAAAGAGGATACAAGAATTTTAGAGTTTGGAAGTGGACGCTCAAAAAATATCCTTCCTCTTTTAGTAAGATTTCCTAATTTATATTATGTTGGCGTTGAGCCTAATACTAGTGATGCCGAGATGGCAGCTAAACTTTTAAAAAATTTTAAAAATGCAAAGATTTTTAATCAATTAGCTTATAATAAAATTGAAAATTGCGAGAGTTTTGATATTTGTATTTCTTTTAGCGTTTTAGAGCATGTTAAACAATTAGAAAGATTTTTAATTAATAGCATAAAACACGTGAAACAAGGTGGTTACATTATTCATAGATATGATTTGGGGCATGCGCTTTATCCAAGTTCACTTAAAGAAAAATTTCAAGTATGCATAGGAAATAATTTCCCTAGAGTGCTTCCTGAGAATAAATTTGTAAGATATCTTGAAGAAAGAAAAGTATGTGAAATATTAGAGAATAATGGAGCGCGAATTGAAAAGAAAATGTATCATCAAATGCCAAATCACAAAAAATTCTTAAAATTATTTGATGCTGACACTGATGAAGAAATAGATTTAGCTAAAAAAATTCTTGAGTGGGAATGTGATATATCAAAAGTTTTATATAAAATCGATCAGAAACAAAAAGAATTGTTATTTCCATCTATTACGATTTGGGCTGTTAAAAATTAATTCTGCCTCAAGGTGTGATTTTTTACGCATCCTTCCATCTCTTTAAAAAATCCGAGCTTGACCAGTTTTTGGGTTCGCCGACGCCAGTTTCGACGGTGATTCCGAGTTCTTGGCAAATGTCCCATTCGGGGATGGTCTCTGGCGAACAACGATCTCCGCCTTTAGTGAATACGTTTGGACGGAGACGCTGTAATGCTTCGCATACCATCATATCCGTTTTGTCCGTCGGGCTAAACGGGATGACATAGTCGACGCCACGTATGTATGAGACGATTTGACATCGTGTCTCCATATCCTGGAATGATCGGCCTTTTTTTTGTCGTAAAAACTCGTCACCATTCACAATCACTACGACCGTGTCGCCAAACTGTCTAGATGCAGCGATACAGCTCAAATGTCCTGGATGGATGGGATCAAATCCACCTGATGTGCATACGATCCGTCCAAGCGATGGACGAAGTCGAGCGATGTCATCAAACGACACGATTGGGGAGGATATGGATTTGATCATATTTCTGTAGTCTTTCAGCGCACGGTATGGCCGTCAATGGTCGTATGTCTAATGATGATCTGACATTGTATGTTTTGGATGTGGCATTCTTGGTAATGTAAATATTTTTCTGGTCCCATGGTTGGCGATTGAGGCATATTGCATATCCGTCGTGACGATTCAGATTGAGGTGGCGTTTAATATTTTTTTGTTCATCTTCATGGTTATTTTTTTTAGATTCACTCATAAATATATTAAGGATGGATCTTGGCGCTTTCGGAGTTATGTTGAATGAGTCATTACGGCTTTGGCGGTTGTTGCGGCATTGCAGCTTGATTATCCATAATGTCACACTCGCACCTGTAAGGCGGTACGTTTTATTATCGCGGATTTGTATGCGTTGTTATCTCAAGTGAGCCACCCTCGACAACATTGGGAAGGTCGGGTACGCTACCACGTATGCCGTTCTCTTTTTTTCATAAAAAAATCAAAACTGAAACTGAGACGAAGCCATCAAAGCTTGCGCTGGGCCTTATTTTTGAACTCGTCCAGGTGGTTGCTATTTCGCTCGCCATTATCATTCCAGTCAGGTACTTTTTGATTCAGCCATTTTATGTGAAAGGCGCCTCTATGGAGCCGAGTTTTTTTAATCACGAATATCTCATTATCGATGAGCTATCTTACCGGTTTCATCCGCCAGAGCGCGGAGACGTCATTGTCTTTCGTTACCCCAACGATCCGAGTCAATTTTTTATCAAACGTGTGATCGGTCTACCAGGTGAGACGGTTGATATCGCTGGTGGTCAAGTTAAGATCTACAACGATGCGCATCCGAATGGCAAGGTACTCAATGAATCGAAATATTTGACCCAGACATATACGGCGACGACACGTACGGTTACACTTAAGAACAATCAATATTATGTTCTTGGAGACAATCGTATTGCGAGTCTTGATTCAAGATACTTTGGTCCTGTGAACAAGTCTTACATTATTGGCCGCGTGTGGTTGCGCGGATGGCCATTGGATCGTTGGAAATCTTTTAATCAAGTTCATTACTCACTTTAATCATTAATTATTGCCTCGGCGTTGATTGCTATGTCTTTACCGAAAAAAATATCTAAAGAAAAAGATGGGAAGAAAATTGATGCTCCCGTCAAAAAAGGACCAGCACCGATTGGGCTCGTGCGCGGAATGAAGGACATTCTTCCTTCTGAACAGCCATTATGGGATCTCATGCGTGATAAAGCGCGCGAACTCTCTAGTGCATACGGGTTCGAACGTATTGATACGCCTGTACTTGAAGAAACGGCGCTCTTCGTCCGTGGGGTCGGAAAGTTGACCGATATCGTCGAGAAAGAACTTTACAGTTTTGAGACGGAAGGTGGGGAGAGACTATCTCTTCGTCCTGAGATGACGGCGCCTGTGGTCCGCGCATATATTCATCACGGGATGTTGAATCTGCCACAGCCTGTCAAGGTGTGGTATATCGCGCCTATGTTTCGCCACGACCGGCCCCAGCATGGGCGATATCGTCAGTTTTGGGGTTTTGGCTGTGAAGTTCTCGGCGAGGAGAACCCGGTCGTGGATGCTCAGCTTGCGTTCCTTGGATGGCTTTTCATGAAAGAGCTTGGAATCGAAACAACTGTCCGCATTAACTCCATTGGAACACCAGAATCGCGTGCGAACTATAAGAATGCGCTTGTTACATATTTTCGTTCCAAACGCTCAAAACTTTCGGATGAAGACAAAAAACGGCTACTCAAGAATCCGCTGCGTATTCTTGACTCCAAAGATCCAGCCGCGCAGGAGATGAAAACCGAAGCGCCGCAGATTGTTGATTGGATCAATGAAGATTCTAAAGCACACTTCATGCGCGTACTTGAGTTTCTTGATGAGCTCGGGGTTCCGTATCAGATGGATCCCTATCTCGTGCGTGGACTTGATTATTATTCGCGCACGGTTTTTGAATTTTATGCGAATTCTTCAACAAAGGAATTGGCACAGTCCGCACTTGGAGGTGGCGGGCGCTATGATGGCCTTGCAGAAACTCTCGGTGGTCGTCCAACACCTGCAGCTGGGTTTAGTCTTGGACTCGATCGGATATTTCTCCACTTAAAAGATATGGATTTACCGGTGCCAGAACAGACGGTGGATGTGTTTGTTGCTCAGCTTGGTGATCAGGGGCGTAAAAAGGCGATAGCTATCTTCGAAGAATTACGCAAGTCGGGTATAAAGGCGACGGAAGCGTTTTCAAAGGATGCAATTAAGGTGCAGATCGAGATGGCTAATCGTCGAAAAGTTAAATTTGCAGTTATTGTGGGGCAAAAGGAGGTTTTAGATGGAACAGCCGTGTTGCGCGATATGGATTCTGGAACGCAAGAGATTGTCGACGCGCGCAAGATTGTCCATGAAATTCAGAAGAAATTAGGGAAGATTGTCTAAATCTGATTAAAGAATAAGAGTTATTGATAGCTGTTGACAAGTTAAGTTAAAAATGCTACTCGTTATTATTACTAAAAATAGTCTTAAACAAAGTACTCGCTAAGCGTCTCATGTCTGAACCATGACCTGAAATATGAAATATTTTTCTTTTTTTGTAGCTTTTGCGTTTAGCATGCTGACTTTTCTTTTTGCAGCCCCTGTGTTTGCCTCTACAGATATGACACCTCCGAATGTCGGGATTGTTACTGCTAGCATCGATAAGCCGGAGGCGGCAACGATTGTAGAGTATGATGTTAATGCTAAGGACAACATTGGTATTTCTTCTTGTCGTCTATTTATTGACGGATCAGCCGACGGTAGGATGTTGCTCAAAGCTCGTGGCATCTATACTTTGAGCCACTTTTGGCCGGCGAGTAATATCGATACCATACATACCACACAGGCACGATGTACGGATCTTGTGGGAAATATCGGGATATCGTCGGCACTTAAGTATTTTTATGTGACGCCGCGTGGCGATACGGATGCTCCCATTGTAAGTGCCGTGTCACCGACAAAAGCTTCAGGCAATACGTCTGTAAAATATTCAGCGACGTTTACCGACAGCGGTTCTGGCGTTGTCACGTGTTCGTTGTTTGACGCTTCGTCCACAGCACCGATTTGGACGAGTAAAACATGGCCCGCATCTTCACACGGAACCTCTATCGTGGCTGAAATGCTGTCAACGGGGAGGCATTTTCTTACAATGCAATGTACGGATGCGGCAGGGAATATCGGGAGTAGTCCGTCATCGTCTGTTATGGTGTCCGCTCGTGATATAGCTCCACCGAATGTTGGTCTCGTCACTGATGTAAGTGATCATGCTTTTCTAATCGGTATGAATACGGAGCCGGCCGTCAGTGCCAATGATAATGTCGGTATCTATTCTTGTCATTTGTTTATTGACGGATCGGATGTCGGTAATATGTTGTTTAAATATTCTGATGTCTACATACTGAATTATTTTTGGCCAACGAATAGTGTCGGTGCGACACAAACGCACACCGAATGGGCACAATGTGTGGATTTTGCGGGAAATGTTAGGATCGGATCGTCTACACTTATTACGGTATCAGCATCCAGCA
>QIKL01000041.1 GCA_003231955.1 Candidatus Uhrbacteria bacterium
CCGAGCCACGTCTGACAATCACGAGCCAGTTTAACCTTAATAATTCGATTTGTATTATTCTGCATCGCACCTGCCGTACACGTACCAGAAATTCCGATATCATTGATCGATGACGGAGTACTGCAGTCTGCATTGCTCGTGCAAATGGACTGCTGAGAAGTCTGAACAAAATTCTTTAGCAAAGTAAGAGCAGAGGCAAGGCTGGGATTTCCCGATTTAGACCCTTTTAACCAATCATTGATACAGCTCTGCGCATCGTCGAGCCCTTTAAAATTGCAAGAACCAACTATTAAATTACATATTGCTTTGTCCTTTCCAGATGTCGGACAGACAATTTTTTGTTTTGTGCATGTCTTACAACTCGGATTAGTTGGATCTGTTGTGCAATCAACTGCACTTACTGGATTATTATTATTTTTCTGGAGATCCGCGTATGTTGCCGCTGTGCTCATTGAAAGATTACTATCACTCATATCCCGAAACAAGATGCATCCACCGAATAGATCAACTTTTCCGTTGCATGACTTTGTATCGAGAAGATTATTCTGTATAAAGAAATACGAACGTCCCGATGGATGTTCCTGATCCGTATGGTCGTTGGGATCGCGGAATTCCGTACATTCCGATTGATCAATCGGACAGAGATCAGTCCAGCCACGATAGTTTGCGGCACCTGTAAACTCACTAATAAAGGTATTCCCCGCACTAATTTTATCTGGATAACACGGCTTATTTGTTCCCTTAATAAACCATCCAGAATATTCAGCAGCTGGATAGTTTGTCCCATAAATGGTCGACGATGCGTCAAGAAGCATCCGAGCACGCCATTCACATGTATGTCCGCCCATGGCTGCTGGATCGCGAAAATAGGATGTGACGGGGCCACTCGTAAATTGATCACAAAATAATTCACTCGGACGACACAGCATAGCCGGTTCACCTCGGCTGTCTACATATTTCGTAATATCATCTTTTAGATAAACTGTCTCATAGCTCTTTGGCGTCCCATTTGGCGCGAATACGGGTTTCCCAAATGCACGGCAGGATACCTGCGAAGCGCTACAATGTGCGCCAGGTTCATCAATGAGATAATCAAACCTATCAGCGGGCCGTGTAGTGGTCACGGTTCCCGCATAAATCCAGTCCCATGATTTTGGTTTGGCACCAGACGGATTTGGATCACCCTTGACCGCAAATGATTGGGCATATGGACTATCGGAGTTTTGTGTATTAATAAATTCCGAACATCCAATTGCATTAAACCGGCACAAATGCGAAAACTGTCGCACATCAACAACTTTATTATTCCGATCGCGATATTCGCGGCACCCGAGCATGGCCTGTGCCTGCGGAACACCCTGTGCAGTCTGATCACATTCCGGCGGAACAACCCAAGAGTTCTTCTTTACAAAGACCACATCCTGAAGTCGCTCAACATCCACTGTGTCGAGATATGTCACATTCGGCAAGTTACTAAATGAGATATGTGTAGAACTACTAACGACTTTCTTGACCAAGAAAAGTCCAAATTCATACCGCTTCCAATCCGTCGTCAACTTAAACGTAAAGAATTGAGAAGCTCCATCGAGACTTATCTTGGAGCTGTTCTTGGATACAGATGCCGCTGCATCGGTAGTCTTCGCCCAGAACGAAACTGTATACAATGTGTTCGTCGCAGCGTCAAAATGTGTATTTACGGCTAAATCCGATGCCGACCCACCTCCGCAGGTCGAAATCTTTAACGATTTATCTCCGACAGTAAGCGACTCATTGGAGTACACAACGCTCGTCTTTGGCTTAAACGCACATTTTCCCGTACCCTTTGGAGCAGCGTTTGCCACAAACGCGGTCCCTTGCCCGTTCGCAAAATCTTCCGAATATACAGAGAACATATTTCGCCCTGTTGTCCCGATATATCCGCGGCATCCCGCATCCTTTTGCTGACAGCTTGTACTCTTTGATGGAAGAATATGATAAACACAGCTCTTATTCTTGTAATTGTACTTTCCGCCGGTCTTTGTACAATCATCTATCGTTGAATCGCTCTTCCGATAATCAATACATGCCGCGGTTGATACGATCGTCTGCGAAAAATATCGATAAAAAGGTTTACCTGCTTCGTCGTAAAATTGGCGACAATCAACATCAACTCCAGATCGCCAAAACTTTTCAGTACACGTCTTTGGATCTTTTAAGACCCCACTTGGATCGAACTTTTGCAAAATCCTCGGTCCGGACGTCAATGAGTCTTTTATGAGACTCCACGTACGCAACTGATATCCCGTCACATCCGAACCTTCCCATGTAAAGTAGGTCCTACTATCACTATTTGGTTTTTCACAAGCACGGGCGTAGGTAAAATACGCTTTCTGTTCGCCACCAGCCGCCGAGGCCTCAATGTTCGTAAATTCTTCACACCCAACTGCGGCCGCATTACATGCCTGTGCATTTTTTGGAACAAAATCTACAAGCGTATCGTCGTTTGAATCATCGAGAAAAGGATTCGTGCTAGATGTAAGATCAAATGCCGATGGTAATTTGCGATACTCCGCATAGCCTACACAAGAATTTGGGCAGGAATCATTTTTGTTCAATGTCGCGGGGATCTCCGAGCCTATCCCGCCTACCTCGGTATACCCCTGACATCCAACATCCGTTTGGCGACAAACGCGCGCAAAATTTTTGCACTCCGGACGATCTGTTCTTGGATTCCCCGTACATCCATATTCTTTTGGTGCAACTTTTATACTAGTACTCTGGAGATTTGATTCACCGTCAACAAAATCCGTAGCCGCAGTTCCTTCTTCAAGCTGGATCGCATCCACAGCGGCATCCTTCGCAAAAATTTCGACGGTACCGCGCAAAGCATCCGCATTCGTCACAAATTCACACGTGTACCTCGTCCAATCAGACGCCAGAGATGTGACTTTTATTCCTGGAGACTTCTGCGGATTAAAGGAATTGTCGGATGCAAGTGTACAATCAGCATTCCGATAATATTTAGATTTGGCGGCCGGCTCGCTGACATCTTTGCCGTTTGCCTTTTGCAGCTGTACCGTCACAACCACTGAACCCTTCGGCATAGCTGTCTGACGCGCAAAAAAGGAAAGGACATAATTCCTAACCGGAGCGACGTGTAGACTCTGAAAAATTTCACTCGCCGACGTAAACTCTGCAGCCTGTGATCCATCGGCCGATGCATCTCCCGAGGATGGAGCAAATAACGAGAATATATACTTACCAATCACACCCCGTTTCCATCCGATGAGTTGGGTAGGCAATGTTAGATCAGTACTCTCAAACGAACCATTCTGTACAAGATTTAGTGAAGATTTTCTGGGTGTCGCTTTTAAGAATTTTGTACATCCGTTATCCGCCGCACTGCACGACTCAACTGTAGAATCAAAATAGATTCTCGGAAATTGAAGTTTCGTCCCTTTCTTATCCTGAGAAATCTTTGACGTCGTAACCCATATCCCAGGCTTCTTGGTCGATACATCGTGGTTCGTCGCATAAAACATGCACCCGACGTTATCCGAACTACAGTGTCCATAATCGATAGTGTTTCGAACGTAGGAAAACTTTTTTCCTTTACCCACACTTCCCTGCCGCGACGTATACGTTCGACAAGATGCGTATTTCTCCTCGCAAGATTGAGCCCCAAACCTCCAAACAGTCCGCTCCGAAAGACATGCGCCATATCCGCCGATACAGTTACCTTTATCATTATGTTTAAGACAAGATACGACATCCTGACATCCCTGTGTACGATACCGTTGATCAGGAGAAAGCAACGTATTACCAAATCCAGATAACTGACACTTAAAACTTGGCGCAGTCAAGACCCACCCAGGATTAATGAGATGACACCATGGATGATTCACGTCGATCCCGCCGTTAATGAGCTTTCCTGAAGCATCGACATGACAAACGTTAAACCCACGAATCACCTCCCCGAGCGTGACATATCTACCGTTTGTTTTTTTATTAAATGGCGAATTTGCTGCAAGCTCCCATCCAATAGGGATAATCCGCGCAAACCGCAATTTCGCAAGATTTGAAGCGCAATACGCACGCTGATAGCACCCAGAATCTTCGTTATCTTTTGTGTCTGATTCTGGAATCAGCTCCCAATTCGCATGCAAGAATGTGTTATTTATCAATCCTTTGTCCGCGCCGATACCAGCCGCACGCGACACGGTATATGCGCCGCTCTCCGTAACGCTGCGCAATCCATGGGCAAAACCATCGTCCAAAGTGCAGCCCCATACATCGCGCGGCATCGTACAAGATGACAGCTTAAAAAGAAGATTTTGATTTGAGGTCGAAGTAAAATTTGGTGCAACGATATCCGCTATAAGTGAAGCCGCGCGGCTTACATTACTATTATTATTGCCTGTATTCGCCTGGGCATCAATACTTAATAAATTAACATCCCCCTCTTCGGGAGGTTCTTCTAAATATTCAAACATTTTAGAAACCCCCCCAATGGCAAGCGTATTTGCCGCCAATGACGCCACAAACATTGGCAGCTGCAGAAGGCCAGCTTTGAACGATTCCCATACCATTAGACCCGCAGTCTGGCGTTGACTGGCTATTGCCAACTTAAGCGGATTAGTCACGAGCAACGTATTTTTCATCACCTGCGCTGGCGTTTTAATATCACCACTGATAAGCCGCGTCAAAAGTTTCATCCCACCGCCTTCTTTACGATCCGCTGTCGCCGATTCTTTAAAGGATAAATATTTATTGATAACCTTCTGGTTGCTAATAAGTGCAATCTTCATTCCGTTATCCCGTTCAACATCAAGTTTTAGTGCGCTAGCCAAAGACGTGTTGTCCAAACTCTGATATGTCTGACTAAAATTATCCGCAATCACAGAGTACCCACAGCTCTCATCTATATTTGATCTATATGGCGAAAGTCCAAGAGACAACTTTAGGTTAAGGGTAATGGGCCGACAAAGATTGATCCCAAGAGTCTTCTGCAAAAAATCACTCTTTGCCATTGAGGTAATCATTGCGTTCACAGCTGTCGTGCCAATTTCCTTCCAAAATCCTTTGAAGCCCTTACGATAAAATGTTGGACCACCACCCTTAAAACCTGTAAGCGCCCATTTTGCCATATCGACTGTCATCATCCGTAGAGTCACTTGCAGCCCCATCATGATCGTGGATGCAACTTCGAATCGAAACGACGTTAGTACCTTTTGCGCTTTTTCCTGCATTTTTTGATATACATGACATTTCGATATTGGAAGCGTAATCGGACCAGGGGATGACCCCATAGGTAATACACCACATCCTGTCAAAGCTGGTTTTGGAGCTCCGGCAGCTGCCAATGCCGCTTTCGGAGTGTGCGTGGTAGGCGAAGGTTTATAACTTGATATCGGAGAAAATTTAGCATGCACTAGGAGAGCACTCGCCGGAGATGCAAACCCGCTTGTCAGGATAACGAAAAGGACAATGGAAATGACCATGGAGATTTTTGCGATTGTCTGAAACGATGGTTTGCGGATCATAACATCTTACTTAACAGCCGCATTCGCGGATATTTTACTGTACTGTACCATGGCTTGATCGTAGACTTTTAAAATCTGAGCATCGCTCATCGCATTAAGTGTCGCCTGAGGGACAGAACCCTTAAGTGCGGCACGAATCGCCGTCGGGTCCCGCGACAGCGATTGAGCGACATTTGTTGGAGCCGACGACGACTTTAAAATGGACGAGGTCTGTGCCGCCGACCCTTTATTCACTGCGTTGAGCAACCCGGAAAAACCAAAACCCGCGGGCTGGACTGATTGTGTACTCGTTGTCGGCGTAACATGGCTTAGATCAATAAATCCTTTAACATTTGGATTTTTATCGGCGCAGTTTAAATTCTTTCCCGTAAGCACGCGAATGTTATCTGGAATACCGTCACCACATGTATCGCGCAGATTTGGATTCGTATGAAAGACGTGTTCCTCGTCATAATCGGAAAGTCCGTCACCATCCGTATCTGTACGCTTTTGTTTAGCGATAATTTGCGCCTTGCTCGGACCAAGAAGTTTTTTGGTAGCGAGAATCTGTTTTTCGTTTACAAGAAAAGGCGCCTTAACGCTCTCGCGAAGACGATAAAGGGACAATCCTATGGCAAACACCCCGCTTATACCCAAAATAACAACAGAGATCTTCTGTTCTATGGAAAAAGCTTCCCATCGTTCACGAATGGTTTCCCACATGCAAAGTGGACAATTGTGCTAGCCCTTCCATCCTTACTTAGTGGAGGCGGAACTCAGCTAAAAAAGTATACCATAGCATCAAAAAAAATACCCGCTAAAATACAGGTTTCTTGACTAAAATAACGATCAATCCCTCTCCCAAGCAATTGATACTTTTTTCCCCTGATCACGAATGGGGATCCGAATCTCCAAAACGCCATTTTTTAAGACCGATGTAGCCGCGTCTGTGACGACTTCATACGGCAAAACAATTGAACGGCTAAATGCGCCCCAATAACATTCACGATAAAACCACTGATCTTCATTAATCTCGTCCGTACATCGTCGGGAACCTCGAATCGTCAAAAGATCGCCATGAATCAAAATATCAATATCGTCCGGCGTCACGCCAGCGACAGTTGAACGGACAACGAGGTCTCCCCCATCACGAAACACATCGACTGAGAGCTGACCCTCAGTAGAGGGCGACATCCAATCCGCATCTGAAATAAATTGCATACATGCTGAGTATAGCAGGAGATGGAAGCGGGAAGCTAGGAGAACAATATAAAACTTATGGCGTCTGTGTCGAATGTGCCACTGGCGCAGCCAAACTCCCTTTTCCAGAATCCGACGTAGAAAGTTTTTTCACGCCAATAAGACACACTGCCTGCCATGGCCGATAGTGGCTATGAAAAACCTTATTTTTA
>QIKL01000062.1 GCA_003231955.1 Candidatus Uhrbacteria bacterium
TCCACCGTACGTTTCAATCCTTCGACGATCTCGACTTCCCATTTCCATCCCGTATCGTGTGTAAAAAGTGATGCATCAAGCGCACTTCGAATCGCAGTCCCATGGATCATGGGCACGTATTTTGGTTGTTTTTTTGAACCAGTCAAGCGCATGAGTGTGCAATGTAACGACAAGATGCTTGTCTCAATACCAGTTCCGACATTATATGGACCAAGCAACTTTGGCTTACCGATAATTGCAAGCAGGGCATGAACAATATCATCAATGTAGATAAAATCACGCGTTTGTCGCCCATCTCCGTGGATCGTTGAGGTCAAACCCTTGAGCATCTGTGAGATAAATATCGCAACCACACCTGATTCGCCGTGAGGATTTTGACGCGGGCCATAAACATTCGCAAATCGCAATGATGTAAATGAAAGTTTACGAGAGGCGCGATAAAAAGCGCCATAATATTCACTAGCAAGCTTTGCGATCGCATACGGCGTTATGGGAAGCGCAGCATGCGCTTCATTGGTAGGTAACGTTGTTCGTTCGGAGGAGAGCGCACCGCCTGTACCCGCAAAAATACATTGATCTACTTTAACGGACGCTGCAGCGTCCAAAAGACGCAAAGTTGCATGGATATTAGTTTCCGCATCTTTCAGGGGATCTTTGATGGAGACTGAAATCATCGTCTGCGCCGCAAGGTGAAACAATATCTGCGGACGTATTTTTTGAACGATTTGCGATGCCGACGATGTACGGATATCCGCAATCTTCAATGTCGCACGTCGGTTCACGTTCTTTCGGAGTCCAGTCGAGAGATCATCAATCACAATAACTTCCCAACCGTTATCAATGAGAGCATCCGTCAAATGTGACCCAATGAATCCTGCCCCTCCGGTTACAATGGCACGTTTCGGCATATCAATTTAAGTATAACCAATCTACTCATCCTTGTTGAGTTCTTCGCGAAAGTCCCCAGGTTTTACCCCCTGTCGAAGCTCGGCCTCAACAAAAACATCAAGATTACCGTCAAGGACGCCATCTGTATCCGATGTCTCCATTCCAGTTCGGAGGTCTTTTACCATACGATACGGCTGGAGGACGTATGAACGAATTTGGTTCCCCCACTCAGCGCCATGAAATTCTCCGCGCAATTGCTGTTTTTCTTTTTGTATTTCCTCCTCTTTGAGCTTCATGAGTTTGGATTTGAGAATCTGCATCGCAACCTCTTTATTTTGCATCTGCGAACGCTCATTTTGTACGGAAACAGTAATCTTTGTCGGAAGATGGACAATGCGCACAGCTGAGTATGTTGTATTGACAGACTGGCCACCCTTGCCGCCAGAAGTAAAGGTATCAATACGCAGGTCATCAGGCTTAATCTCGATATTTACAGACTCATCAAATTCGGGAAGGACTTCTACAAGAGCAAACGATGTCTGCCGGAGCTGATCCGCATTAAACGGTGACAAACGTACAAGACGATGCACACCAGCCTCGCCCTTGAGATGACCATACGCATACCGGCCTTCAACAAAGAATGTCACGGATTTGATACCAGCTTCGGTCCCGCGGCTTTCATTGACCAATTTTACGTTCCACCCTTTCTTCTCAGCATAACGGAAGTACATGCGCATAAGCATTTCTGCCCAATCTTGTGCGTCCGTTCCGCCAGCGCCAGCGTGAATTGATATTACTGCATTCGATGCATCATGCGGACCGGAAAAAAGCATAGTAAATTCCTGCGCTTGAAAACGGGGTTCCATTTCGACGAGTTTTTTTTCGATTTCTGTTTCCATCGACTCATCCTTTTCTGTTTCCGAAAGGGCTGTAAGTTCATGCAATTCCATGAGATCCGCACGAATCAATGACCATTGGCTAAAATCTTTCTGAAGATCAGAGAGATGTTGCGATACCCGCCGGGCGCGGCGTTGATCATCCCAGAATCCGGGAGCAGAAACCTCAACCTCAAGCGCCGCGATTTCTTCGCGCATTCCGTCTATATCCAGCGCGCGCCAAGCATCGTCAACACGTCCACGAAGGACGTCAATCCGTTGGATAAGATCTTTCAACATGCTCCGAAAAATAGCTTGAAACTGCTAAAAAAGCAACCCGCAGAAGCGAGCGCTCTTCGTTTGGACCAGTGCCTCAAAAAGACCCGAATCACAAATTAAACTTTTTGCGCCACGGACCAATAATTGGAATCTCCCAAAATTCTCCAGAGAGAGTCTTGATAAGCGCAATAATATTCACGACCAAAACGACAAGCCACGCAAGCCAGCCAATGAACGGGAACCAAAAAACAAACATGCCAACAATCCAAACAATAAAAAGAACCAAGCCCTGTTTAGCATTCTCCTGGCAGAATTTAGAATCCTTCTTCGCAAGGAGCGGAATGAGGAATAAAATCCAGAGATAGGACAGCGCGGCGATGGCTTTGTTATCCGCAATGTCTTTCTTGTCAAACGTGGGAACAACGGTTGCTTTAATCGGTTCAGACATATCATTAATATTTATATATCGTTTATATCAAAAACAATCATAGCGGAACCGTACAGAAAATACCAGAATGTCCGGTGGACAAAGAACGTCATTTACTATCGTTGGACAAATATCATTCAAATTTCTCAATAAAATTAAACATGATGACAGCGTCGATTGTCTATATATATTAGACATTTAGAACAAAAAAACACCCTCATAATATTGAGAGTGCTTTTTTTGCGACTTTGCTGTTAGTACCCCATCCCCATTCCACCTCCATGTTCAGGACCACTAATAGGTTCATCCTTTTTTGGCAAGTCTGTAATAACACACTCTGTTGTGAGAAACATAGATGCGATTGAAGCCGCGTTTTGCAGGGCAGACCGTGTGACCTTTGCTGGATCAACAACACCTGCTTTTACGAGGTCTTCATAGACGTCTGTCGCGGCATTGTAGCCTTCGGAGCCTAAACGCTTTTTTACCTCTTCGGCGACAACCGAACCGTCCTTACCCGCATTTTGCGCAATAGCACGGATCGGCTCTTCCATTGCTTTACGCAAGATGCGAATACCTACTTCCTCTTCTGGATCAACATGCGTGGCAGAAAGAACCGCCTGCGTGCGCAAAAGTGCGACACCACCTCCAGGGACGATCCCCTCTTCAACTGCGGCTTTTGTTGCAGCGACCGCATCCTCAATACGATGCTTTTTTTCTTTCATCTCAACCTCGGTTGCCGCACCGACCTTAATTACGCCGATACCACCAGCGAGCTTTGCCAAACGCTCTTGAAGCTTCTCTCGGTCAAACTCGGACTCTGTCGTCTCGATTTGTTTCTTAACCTGTGCAACGCGGGCGTCAATAGCCGCCCTGTCGCCCTTCCCATCAACGAACGTTGTATGCTCTTTTGTCGTCACCACCTTATGTGCACTACCGAGATCAGCAAGTTCAACGGAGTCAAGCTTCCGACCGACTTCTTCGCTGATAAGATTCGCACCCGTGATCGTTGCAATATCCTGAAGCATCTCCTTGCGGCGATCGCCAAATCCAGGTGCCTTCACTGCGAGCGCATTAAACGTGCCGCGAAGCTTATTTACGACGAGCGTTGTAAGTGCTTCGCCGTCAAGATCGTCCGCAATAATCACAATATCCTTTTTCCCGGTCTGTGCGACCTTCTCGAGAAGCGGAAGAATATCCTGAATTGAAGAGATCTTTTTATCTGTTACGAGGATGTGAGGCTCTGTATATTCCGCCTCCATACGATCCGTGTTCGTCACCATATAATGCGACACGTAGCCTTTATCGATACGCATGCCTTTCACAACTTCGGTTGTGACACCAAATGTCTGAGATTCCTCAACCGTGATAACGCCGTCCTGACCCATCTGTGTCATCGCTTCAGCGATGATTTTACCGATCTCCGCATCATTTGCGGAAATAGATGCGACTTTCTCAATATCGCCACCGGCCACAGGTTTTGCAATCTTCTTAAGTTCCGCGATAACTGTCTCAACACCCTTTTCGATCCCGCGTTTTACCGCGAGCGGATTTGCGCCAGCCGTAAGATTCTTAATCCCTTCTGCAATCATTGCCTGCGCGAGAACGGTCGCGGTCGTCGTACCGTCACCCGCCACATCGTTCGTTTTGGATGCAACCTCTTTTACGAGTTCCGCACCAATATTCTCAAACTTATCCTCGAGATCAATCTCTTTAGCAACTGTCACACCATCCTTAGTAATAGACGGCGCACCATACCCCTTGTCGATCACAACATTACGGCCTTTTGGGCCGAGCGTCACACGCACGGCATTGGCCAGCTGGTCCACGCCACGCTTCAATGCGTGCCGTGCCTTTTCATCAAACTGAATTTGCTTTGCCATAGAATAAGAATAGAAGCTAAACGCTAAAGAATTATTCGACTACCGCCATGACGTCGGATTCAGAGATAATGAGGTATTCCACATCATCAACTTTCACCTCATCTGGCGAATATTTCTTAAAAACAACTTTATCGCCAACCTTAATTGACATTACGGCACGCTGACCATTATCCATGAGACGACCCGGACCAACAGCTATTACCTCACCCTGCTCAGGGCGTTCTTTATCGACCGTGTCTGGTAAAATAATGCCAGATTTGGTCATCTCTTCTTTTGCGACCGCCTTTACGATGACGCGGTCATTGAGTGGACGAAGATTCATACGTCACATTGAAAATAAATAAAAAAATAAGTGATACGTTGGCAGAAGTAACACTCGCTTCTTTCGAATGCTCATCCGCGGTGCCCATACTTTGCCAACAACCAGTCTTCGCGTCAAGGGTAGATAAAAGACCTCCGATATGAGATGAGAAGAACTATTGCGACAAGACACATTCCAGACCATGTCGACCACAAATAATGATCAAACGATGCGAGAATAAGGAGTGATCCCCAAAATGGAATATATTGAATATTCATGGCTCGAAAAATAGGCCAAACAGAAATGAGTAACAAAAGAATGCCAACCACACCGAGGTCAGCCAAAGCAAGAAGAAAGACGTTATGCGGCGGTTCAAGAGGCGCAAAAAGCTGTTCAGACTTCCCATGATTTTGTCCTGCATCAAGTGCAACGAGCTCTGCATTAGGCCCAGCACCAAAAAAGGGACGCGCCTGAAAGATGTTCCAGCCGTCGACGAGACTCTGCCCACGCATATTAATCGACTGCGCTTCAAGCCGATGAGAAAAGTCGGCGCGAGAAAGAATATGATCGCGCTGTGAAAATATAACTGCGCCACCGACTGTGATAAGTGCAATAAGTGCGATAAGCCCATATTGCCGCGATAAAGCATGGTCACTCGGCATACGCGTTTTCTGAAAAAAAATGACCGTCCATACAATGACGCCAAATATCGCGGCGATCCATGCGCTCCGCGCATAGCTCACGACAAGCACTATGCCAAGAAGCGCCGCTGCAGCGGACCACCAAAGCGTACGTGCCTTCGTCGATGCCGCTGCGGCGAGAGATAGTGCAGCAACAACACCGACCACCGCCCAACCGCCGAGAATGTTAGGATGCGGAAACGAGCCGTACGCGCGCAGAATCCGTACATCGCCATGCTGAACAACTGATGTGCCTAGATCCTTAGCAGCATGTGCCGCGATACCAAGCCACGTCGAACCGACAACATTGCCAGTGATATACTGCCGCACGGCAAGTACGGCGGACGGGAGAAGTCCCACGGTAAACCACCCAAGGATATTTTGTTGCGAAACGTTCCGTTTCCAGAGTGTCCAAACAAACCCAGAAAGCAACAGGACTTCAATCCACCATTGTGCGGTTGCCGTACGCGAGAGCGTAGTCCAAAACGTCAAAACAATAAGAATAGGAAAAATCCATCGACCGAGCGATTTTTTCACATTCCCCTTTGTAAATGAAAAAGCTCCGCCAAATACGATCGTCGCAAAAACAAAAAACATCGATACATACACGCTCCATCTCCCCTGTTCCCACGGCCATCCACCGAGCGATGCGCCGACGAACCATCGCGTCTGCCACGGAAGAACAAGGATTGCGAGACGCCAAGAAATATCAAAAGCCAAACGCATCCATGTTATTCTAAATGAATAAAACGCGTTGCGGATGCGTGCAAAAAAAATCCCTTGGCCTCGATCTTGATGATACGAAACGAATCTATCCTGATTATTGCGCGATATTATGGCGTCACTCCTCGTTTTCGGCATAGTTTTTCATACATCTGACGATACTCCGCACGATGATCCGTCGTATGAAATTTTAACGCTACATTATTCACAATAACGGTTGTATCAATATTCATACGCGTATGGATTGACGGCGGAAACCATTGCATCTGAAATATCCGCGCAATCGATTCGAGCAAGCGACACGCGACGAGCGGAAAACGGAATCTCGGAACTTGAACACGAAGATCTGGTGAGACCATCCACGGCTGAGCAAACGGATGACGACGATATACATTCGTATTTGCGGTCCAAAAATCAGATAAAACGCCATCATCATAGAGCGGAAGAAGTGAAAGAAACCAATAACGGAAATACGGGTCATCTGGTCGGAGCATATGTAGCGATACATCAAAACCGAAATCTGAAATAAAATAGGAAAGACATACAGCATCTCGTTCCCTTCCAGGTGCAGGTGTCCATTGAAGGAGACGCCATGGGATTCCGCCTAAAAGACGCGTCGTCCAGATTGTTCCGCTTTTTGTAATAACAAAAAAATCGAGATCACTATCGTCGCGTGCACAGCCAAACGCGGTCGTATTCGCGAGCGCAACAAATCGCACGCTACCGAGGTGCGCAAGCCACCACGCAACAAAACGCGCGCGGCGGCGTTTACGCGGC
>QIKL01000025.1 GCA_003231955.1 Candidatus Uhrbacteria bacterium
AAGACAGTCAACATTCCCATCCGTATTTGTATCTTCATGTGTCACACTCGCACGTGAATCCTGATCGCTTGGTTTATTCCCCGTATACCATTGCCAATTGTACTGATGGCATGCAAGAACAACACAGCGATCCCCAGAATCCAATGGAACAGCCTTGTATGATTGCTCCTGACCCGCTCTATCCATTGTATAATTGTCGGGGACAACTGTAACGGCACCGACCTTTCCAGGTTTTTTAGATGCTCGTGTTTTAAATTGAAAACAATATCCATAAACCTCTCCTTTTGGTCCTTTACCACAAGAAGTCATTGGATCCATATTTGTCCCGTCTAAACCTTTTGCCTTGATATTAGTCAATACATCGACTAAATATGTCGAATTCACATCAAAAACTGAACTACCATTATGGCTCAATGTGACTGTATCCTGAATCTTATTCTCAGGAACAACAACTGGATCTGTAAAATTGTCTATGATATCTTTCGTCGTCGTACACGAATCGGACCCAGTCCCTATGCACTTATAAACACGAAAATCTGATTTTTTGATAGGTTTTTGAAGAATCCGAGAAAAACGCATCACAATATCGGCATTAACTGGCGTCTGATTACCGCCAGAACGTCCGATCCACGGCGACGGAGATGGTGTCTGAGCTGGCTTGGCGTCTGGTGTGCACTGCTCAATAACACGCGGTGCAATCGGAATGAGTCCCGTCGAAGTCTGCCAAGCAAATTCAGACGAACGTGCCAACGTACTCCCACACTTCGCACCTGCAGGCTGACACGCTCCAGATGAACAACATTGATAAAACTTTGTCGGACCACAAATACTGGGATGTTCATTGCAATTCTTAACCTCAAAATTTACCTTATTGGAAATTTGTGCGTTCGCTGCCAATGTCACGGGACCAGAGGCGGCGGCGGTCGGAACGGTCGTGCTGACGGACGTATCTTTATATGCGGAGATGAGTGCAAGCTTAGAAAAACTAAAAGTCACAACCGGTTTATAGGATCCAAATTTTTCACCGAAAAGGTGAACCTGCGTCCCCACTGGGCCGATCGGCGGCTCAATCGCGCAAATCCCAGGTTTTGGCGTACCACTAATTACCTTAAATGCAGTGCTGTTTGATTGCGCAGCATCCGGTCGTTTAATCTTCAAGTGATATGCGCCATTTGCGACTTTAGGAACTTTAATAACGATATGATCGTTATACCAATACTGCTGACTGCATTCGGATGGAAACGAATCATCGCCGTAGGTCGAAACCCCAGATTTATCATTGACAAAAATGACACTTCCGATGGCATATCCGAAATTTTTTCCACTGATCGTCACATATTCCCCTCGCGGACCCTTATCTGGATCTAAACCGTTGATGACAGGCACCGCTCCGTAGGTTGTATCATGTACCGTGAATGTCGCCGCATTACTTTCCGCCTTACCAACCACAACGGAAACGGGATATGATCCAGTATTCACGACTGGAACCTTGATACGAATTTTACCGTCAGTCCATGACGAAAACGACCCGAGGACTGTAGATCCAAATTTCACACTCGCAGGCGCGGCGCCAAATCCCTGACCGATTACATCCGTCTGATCGTTCACATATCCTTCCGATGGCTGTAAACCACACACGCCTGGATGAATGATATTATTCGCCAAAAAATCTGGTATCGCGGGTCCAGGCGCCTGATCTGTACGGTCCGTCAAGCCATTACTCGCATTCGTAATCTCAATCGGACCGGATGCAGCTCCATCGGGTAGGGAAACTTTCACTTCCTTATTTGTCCACGTCGCAATCCCAGCCGCTGTACACGCGGCAGGAGCCTTTGCAACACGATCATCCGACGGATTGTTTGGATCTCCAAGAAATGTCACCGTCCCAGGAACACTACCAAAATTCAAACCAACAAGTGTAACCATAGTTCCAGGCGCGCCGCCAATAGTTGGGCTCGGAGTGATCGCCTTGATGACAGGTTTTTCAACACAAACACCCCCCTGACAAAATCCAGTGGAGCAATCTGTATTTGTCGTACACGTTCCGCCAGTACACGCACCGCAATACTCCTTACTTGTGGAATCCCCGCCGCAATCAATACCCGTCTCTCCTTGACCTGAATCAAGCTTGCCATTAAAGCAATGCTCTGGACGGACGATGACCGACACGGCATTACTCTTAGCGATATTTGTATCAATATCCGCCGCTTCGGCAGAAATGGAATGGATTCCAAGTGCCGCTCCAGCTGTGTCCCATGAAATCTTTGCACTGTATACTTTCGGCGTCGATGAAGCTGTCGGCGCGTCCACACCAATCGGCATAGAGCCATCAAAAAATTGCACCGTTGCGATTCCGCTATCATCAGAAGCATCCGCAATCACATCCTGTGTGAAGTTCACAGGAACGGACATTCCGTTGGTCGGGAAAGAAAGATTCACCGTTGGTGCCTGCGTATCGACAAGATCTCCTGTCGTAAATATCCCTTTGCACGGTTTGGCAAATCCGCCGCACGTAATTGACACGCCAGAAGCGGACTTAAGTGAAGTGGCGATCTTCACTGTAAAATGAGAATTTGAATCAAAACACTTTTTTATTTGATTCGGAGCTGGGCAATCCTGTGCCGGCGTGAACGATACGATTGATCCACTCACATGAAGTTTTCCAGAGACAAGCGTAATCCCATCTTTTAGCACAGTCACAGCGCCGACGGTCGCGGGATCCACAGATTTACTAAACACGAGTTTTACCTGCACATTCCGAATCGGAACGCTTCCAGACGGCGTGATGGATCGAACCTGAAATGCCTGCGCACCACTGCTGCCACCAAACCCGCCGCCCAAACCACCGCTGCCGCTGCCTGTAATCCCGCCACCCTGTTGTGTTGCTTGTAAGAGTGCATTAATCACATACGTTGTAATAGCCCAAGCAGACAAGACAACAATAAGGCCAATAATCGCATTTCGGATAGTCTTTTGTGCTTTCTCAATCTTCGTCGGGTCACCGGCCGAGGTCATGTACAAAAATCCAGCATAGATAATGAGCACAACGAGCACGATCCCGATAAGACCGAGCGCCACATTAATGATACGCGCCGCGATCACGCGCGGATCTGTGCTGGGCAAAAGAATCGTATTGCCGACTGCCTGCAACCCACTCGTAACCTGTGCAGACACTGGATGCGCCGCAATAGCACCAGTCCCGATAAGAGCCAGAATAGATGCAAGGATAAAAAAGAATCGACGAGTCATTGCGTTTGATGAAGAATAGCAGCGCACCCTTTTGTGCTTTGCTTATTTTTACAACAATTTGGAGACCCAACACTGCCAGCCGTTCCACAAACTGCTGCGGGGTTAAAACAATTCTGATATGCGTCTTGGACTCCAGATAAGATATACGGATCGTAAAAATTTAAATTTTTCAATCCAATCCCCGACGGCAAGAATAGACGATGCGTTAATACAATTGCCTCTTTAGTGGGAACCGTAGACGTTTGTGCACTTGGATCAAAATCAGAACCGTCGGCATTTAAAAGTTTTACACTCGCCATATACCAAAATGTATCTGGATTTTTCTCATCCCGCCCATGCGCATCAATCTTGACGTTGTCAGTATTGACAGTCGAAGACTGCAAAAAAGTATTGAACTTCGCAATAAAAGATTTATTAGACGCGATGTTTGAGTCAGCACCGTTCTTCGGATCGGCGGGCGGTTCCGTGGCCTCAATAACCGGAGGCGCTATCTTAATTTGATCACTCGTACCGAACGAAAAACTGTAATCATCACTAGGGTGGCCTTCAGCTTTTCCGTTCTTATTGCCATCTAATGAATTTCCTACAGCGCTAACAACCCCATCATAACCGTTATTCGAAAGGATTGCTTGCGGCGGAGCTTTAGATTCCACAGTCGCCGCTTTTGTCATAACCCGAATCACGGCAGCAGGTGGAAGGCAATGAATAGCTACCCCACAAGAATTCTTCATCCCTCCACATGTATTATTGGCCACAAATTCTGCCGTATAAAAATGGTTTGTCGCAATAAAACTTCCTGGGACGATTGTGGCCGACGACGCTCCGCCCGTCCCCGAGAATACCCTTATGAACGTATTCTTCCCACTAATCGTAGTCGGATCCATCTGTTTGCTAAAATTCAGTTGGATGACGATATTTCGCGCGTACTGCCCCGTACCTGGCGGAATAGTCGCCGTTACAATAGGCGGTGTAAGATCCACGGTGGTACCCGTCTCAAACTGCCACCGATACCCGTTCGCGAACGACCCGGAAAATGCTGGTAGATGTATGCCTCCAGCACCAGTTGCCTCCGTTAAAATACCAGACGAACCGCCCGCAAGTTCGACCTTATACATGATATTAGTGGAGGGACTCCCTAAGTACTTTACGGGACGGATTACATAACTCTTAAGATCCTGCGTATAAAAAACGCGTGCTTGATCGCTTGTCAGTGCCGTCTGAACGCCGCCATCGACACGATAAATCTTCACATTGTCATTATTCAATCCGTTCACCGTCGCACTTGTCGCATCAGTCCAGCCTTTGATAAACGATCCTGGATAAATCGGCCGTTTAAATTGAATGATAACCGGCGTATTCCGAGGCACATCCGTAGCATTGGGTTCTGGAAGAACGTATTCGATAACACCATTTCCGAGCGAACCGGAAGATCCAGGAAGGCCGATTGGAGCTGGAGCTGTGGTCCCAATGATACTACCCGAGCTGGAACCATTTCCCGCAAAAAAATTTAAAATAAATGCCGTAATCGCCCATGCGGACGCGATGATGATGAGGCCAATAATCGCATTTCGGATTGTACCGACAGCCTTCTTTATTTTTTCCGGATCCCCTGCCGCGGTCATGTACATATACCCGGCATATAGAATCAGAATCACAAAAATGATCCCTAAAAATCCAAGGAAAATATTGATAATCCGGCCAATAATCGTGATAAGATCCTGCTGTCCAGTAACCCCTGCCGCATGCGTCACCGCCTGTGCATTCCCGACTGAACCCCCTGTCTGTGCAAACGTACCAGCTGGAAATACAAAAAATCCAATAAAAAACACAGCAATAATAAACCCGCATGTAGTTAAACAGCGGCGAAACGAAGCGAATGCAGAAAGATGGTTCCGCATGATAAAAAAATTGGAATAATCCTTTGGTTAGTATACACGATTTAGGCCGCCGATAATAGAGAAACACTAAAATGAACTAAAAAAACCACCCCGGACATCACCGGGGCGGATCTCTGCTAATACATGTCTGCTAATACATGTCTGCTAAAATCTAAAAAGCTATAAGACTTATCTCAGATGTTTTTGTAAGATGCTCCGGACTGTGTTGCCATCTGCCCGTCCGCCAAGGCGCTTCATTATAGCACCTATTGTCTTCCCTATATTTTTCTGCGTAGCATTCGTTTCGGCGATGACAGCTACACATACAGATTCAATTTCAGTTTCGGACAGCGGAGCAGGTAAATATCGTTCAACAATTTCAATCTCAGCTCTTTGCTTTTCTGCAAGATCGGTCCGCCCAGCAGTCTCAAAATCCGACAGCGCATCTTTATATTGCTTAACCATAGTCCGCAAGACCGCAATTGCTTCGTCCTCCATCATCTCTTTTCCAACAAGCTCAATCTGTTTATTCTTGAATGCAGAATGCACGAGACGAAGCGCTGAGAGCACGCTCTCATTCCTTGCCTTCATAGCCTCTTTCAGATCATGATCTACTCGATCCGTGAGTTGGGACATGGTAATTGAATGTTACGACCTCTTGTACCGCGACCGACGGAAGTCTTCCTTAAGTTGTCCGGTCTTGATGAGATAATCATACTCAACGCGTTTCGCCTCGCGATAGAGTGCACTTTCGCGCTGCTTATTTCGGCTTCCTTCTTTCTTACGAAAGCGGATCTTCTTAGCTTGCAGAATTTTCCCGCTTGACTGCACACGTCTCGAAAATCGCCGCAACAATGCGTCAAATGTTTCTCCTTTCCGGCGCTTCACTTCTGCCATACGAACACCATCCTTTCTTCTATTGATTTCTGAAATAACTCGACGGCTGGACAATACGCGATTCTCTCTTCTCAGTCAACTTAACATCCTCCCAAAGGTTCAACGCAACGAGTCGTCAATATTCTTTGCGCTCGCTTCTTCATTCGTAATCTGAAAATCCTTGGATTCCTCGATATTCTTCCCAAATGTATAATTCGC
>QIKL01000003.1 GCA_003231955.1 Candidatus Uhrbacteria bacterium
CCTCTCCAGAACAGCCTAAACAACAGACGCGCGTACCAGAGCCTGCTTCAGCTGTTCATCAGCCGCATGTTCAAACGCCGACGTACGCGCCGGCTCAGTCGTCGCCGAGGCGTCCGCAGGCTCCGCCACCGCATATTCCAATAAAAACTGAGGAAGACGAATTAGAGATCCCAGCGTTCATTCGCAAGAAAATGTTATAAAAAGAAGCCCCTGCAGATCGCGGGGGTTTTTAGTGGTGTTGGAAATATCCGATGGGCGCTCCAGGTATAGGTATGTCGTTGATTGTTTTGAGTCTTCCGAATGCCGTCGATTTACGCCAATGGATTTTTAGTCCCTCGGCTGGAAAAGAAATATCGACAGGCTGGTTTCCTAGTTTATCGATTTCCGACATTTGAGGTATTGTTGTGGATGTGGCGGACGTCATATCCTGGAGGAGATGCTCTTTGGTCGCGGTGGCATGGAGTAAAAGATCAAAAATTACATCCACGGCGGATGGGAGCTCGGCATCATCTGGTAAACTTTTGCGTATCATACGGAGTTCTTCGAATCCTGGGATGGTCGGGCGTAGTCGATGCGGGATTCGTGCTGCATCCCATGCTTTCTCCATCTGGCGTAGTGCGGTAGCTAATCCGTCCGTGTCTTTTGCTAGAAATGCCTGCTGAGCGTCGTACGAGAGATGGCGTGTCCCTTCGATTTCTTCGGCACGTATGAGGGTCCATCCAGGCGTTGGCGTCTCTGCTGTAAAAAAATCGAGTTTGTGGTGTCTGGTGATTTTCGGTAAGTCCGTATTGAATGCGAAGAAGTGATGTTTACGCTTAAGAAGACCCATCATGCGTTGGATCGTTAGCCCTTGCCCACATTGTTCTGGCGTTGGGCGATAGATGAGCGTTTCGGCGTGCTCCTGCGCACGTTGGAGTTCTTTTGTCGTGAATGGAATTAGTGGTACAGTATCAAGCGGCAAAGCGATCTTGAACGCTTTTTGCAGGTTCCTTGGGCCGTGGACGTGTTCTTGTCCCATGATCCTGGTTGCGCGCTCAATTGCTGATCGTGCAGATCCTTCGGCGGATGGAAATCGTTCGTTCATATCTATTTAGAATAACGGCTGGGCAGGCAGAAAGCCAAGTGGTACAGTTTATTTAGATATGTATTGTCCAGTTTGCAATAATGAAGATACAAAAGTTATCGATTCCCGATTGGCATCGGATGGCTCGGCGATTCGTCGCCGTCGTGAGTGCGAAGCTTGCGGGTATCGCTTTTCAACAAACGAGGATGTAGAGATTTTGGATCTTACGGTCGTGAAGCGCAATGGACATCGCGAGGCGTATTCCCGTAACAAACTCGAACGTGGGTTAAAGAAAGCGATGGAGAAACGTCCAGTTACGGAGGCCGCATTCCGGACACTTGTACATGAGATTGAACGTGATATTCAACGCAAGAAATCGGACGAGCTTACGAGTTCTGATCTTGGTGAACTTGTTATGGATCGTTTGAAGACGTTTGATAAGGTCGCATACATTCGATTTGCTTCCGTTTATCGGCAATTTGAAGATGCAGATTCGTTTATCCGCGAGCTTACGAATCTTAACCGCGGAAAGAAAACGAAGTCGGTCAAAAAAAGCCAGCCTCGACACTGACGGCACCGTGTAGAAATGCTATCCTCGTTCGTATGACACCATCAAAGCGAACGAAGATTGTTTGTACCATTGGTCCTACGTCGAATACCGACAAAAAGATTCGGGCGTTGCTTAAGTCTGGGATGAACGTTGCGCGTCTCAATTTTTCACACGGAACACATAAGGAGCATGCGGCGGTCATAAAGCGGCTCCGCGCTGCAGCCGCGGATATGGATGTGCCGCTTGCAATTTTGCAGGATCTTCAAGGACCAAAAATTCGCGTTGGTGAGTTGCCAAAAGAGGGCGTCAAACTTGAACATGGATCGAAGATAATTTTTACGACAGGTAAGTCGTCCATCGCAAGCATGCGTCTGCCAGTGACATATAATAAACTCCATACGGACGTAAAGGCAGGCGAACGGATTTTACTTGATGATGGTTTGCTCTCGGTGCGGATTATGAGTGTGAAAGGTAAGGATATTGTCTGTAAAGTTGTCGATGGTGGACTTTTGATGAGCCATAAAGGATTAAACCTGCCGAACACAAAACTTTCTGTCTCTGCGATCACGGAAAAGGATATTAATGATGCAAAATTTGGTGTAGCCCAGCATGTGGATTGGGTTGCTCTGTCATTTGTGCGTACAGCAAAGGAGATCTATCTTCTTCGGAAAATCATTGAGATGGCGCGGGCGGAGCTCAGTGTCTCGCATCATCAAGAATTTCCTATCCGTCTTATTGCGAAGATCGAGAAACCGGAAGGTGTAAAGAATATCGGGGAGATTATCGAAGCTGCCGACGGGATTATGGTGGCACGTGGAGATCTCGGGATCGAGATGCCGGCCGAGGATGTTCCACTTATTCAGAAGCGTCTCATTAGTTTGAGCCGCGCGGCCGCGCGGCCGGTTGTTGTAGCGACGCAGATGTTGGATTCCATGATTCGCAATCCGCGTCCAACCCGTGCCGAAGTTTCGGATGTTGCGAATGCTGTTATCGACCACACGGATGCAGTGATGCTTTCTGGTGAGACTGCAAACGGGAAATACCCGGTTGAATCCGTTCACATGATGTCAAAAGTAATTGAGGAGACCGAACGGTCCAAATATGATGATCTTGCCATGTCGCTAGATGTTTCTGCAGAATCAATAAATGAGTCTATTTCTGAAGTGGCGAATATTCTTGCGCGAGGTGTAAAAGCGAAATTGATTCTTGTTGCTTCAATGTCTGGAGATATGGCGCGGCTTGTTAGCCGGTACCGTCCAGAGCTCCTCATCGTTGCAATCACGAGTAATGAGCGTGTTGAGCGGCAATTGAGTTTGTCTTGGGGGGTCCTGTCGTTTTGTCTCCCACGTTGCAGCACAGTTAAAGAATTCGTCGATCGTTCAATAAAATTTCTTAAGAAGAAGCGTCTTATAAAGAAAGGAGAGAAGATTGTTGTTATTGCTGGAGAGTCTATTGGTTTGAATGATAGCGCTAATCTTGTCGAGATTCGTACTATTGTATGATGGCATCGATATTGTTGCTGGCCACATAAAAACAGCTCCATGCAAGAGCTGTTTTTATGTGGCGGGTGCGAAGGGATTCGAACCCTCGATCTTCTCCGTGACAGGGAGACGTGTTAACCGGGCTACACCACACACCCATGCGTGACCTCTGAAAGAATGGCGAAAAGATAGCATGGGGATTTGATGTTGGCAAGGTAGAGCCTGAGATTGAAAAATATATTTTAACATGTTGAAATACTAAAAATATGGTGAATATTATAGAAAAGTTTTATGCGTCAATGTCGGTACCTTCGAAATTGGATGCTGATATTCGAAGGATAAATAAAAATGCCATAAATTCTACATGGGGGTTTTGACCTATTAGATATTGAAAAAAGAATACAGCTATTTTCGGCGCCTTCTGCTATGCGGCACGTAAAAGGTATTCCAGGAAATGTTAGAAGTGAGATTATTGAGTGCACTAAGCAAAACGTAAAAAAAGAAGAAATGGATGAATGGTTAGTTCGTGATAAGCAAGTCGGTAAAATTCGTTATATTGTCAGGCCAATGAGTCCCGCGGAATAATTTTGGTTCATGTTGATTAAGCGAGCTGTTGCTCGACACGATGGCGCTATTATATGGTACAAGAAAGAGTGCATTATGAGGCACTGGAAAATAGTAATCATGACTCAGAAAATTATTATATTCGTATTCGCCGAGAATATAGCAATGTGTTTCCAGAGAGCTTTATTCAAGGCCCAAAGTAGTTTTTTGAACAACAAGGCATCTTATTAAAAGGCGGTAGGGGTGAAGGTAAATACCCTGAAGTGTAGGTAGTGGCAATTTTAGAGTTGTGAAGATATGGGCCTGAAAATTTATGAGTGGTTAAGTCTCTTTTTTGCTTTTTTTTGATTTTTCCGCCACAATGTGCGCATTATGAAGCTTAGGAAGAGGCTTAGAAAGGAGCTCTGGATCGCAATCGGGATTGCCGTTATCGTTCTTGTTGTATTTGTTGGAATGTGGTTTTGGGCGCTTGGCGCCGTGGCATCAGAAGCCGTGCCGCAGATTCGGATTAATGCCACAACCGGTCCGGTTCAGATAAAAAAGATCGGTCAGACAAACTGGTCGGATCTCACGCAATCGGTCGAGGCGAAAGCAGGGGATGTAGTTCGGACGGGAGAGGGAGGGCATGCAGAGATTCGGTGGGGCGACCGTGGTGTGACGCGGATTGATGTGAATTCCGAAGTGACGATTGAGGCTGTCCCAAAGGATCTGGCTGCTTCTACAGATGCTGTGATTTTACTGCGCATATCCGCTGGCCGCGAATGGACACGTTTATTGAAGTTATTGGATGTTTCAAGCGAAGCAAAGGTGACAGTTGGTACGGTTGTCGCAACGGTACGCGGGACTGCATTTGGCGTCGGAATGACGTCCGCATCAGGCACGGATGTCGCAGTGACAAAATCCGTTGTTAGTATTGGAACGGCTTCTGGGACACAAACGTTGATCCGTGAAGGTCAGTGGGGAAGTTTTAGTTCTACAGGTGCGTCGATCGTTATTCGCGACTTGACCAATCGGGATGTTTGGGTTCGTGCCAACGCAAAGGCTGATCAGTCGTTTGACAATGTGCTTCGTCAAGAGTTAGAACGGCGTTTTGCTGTGCGTCATATCTCGGCGCCTGCATGGGTTGTTACGCTTTCGGAGGATTTACATCTCGCGTTGACATCGGGTATGGAGAAGAGTCGGTTTCAGACTGGTTATGCATTGCGAGATCTTGCGCAGGCGATTGCGACGCCAGACCAGGTTGATCGTATCCTTTCGCGCGTACGCGATTTGCATGCGGATCCGCAAGCATTGCTGCGTGATCTTCGTCTTGTTATGGCCCTTGAACGGACTCAGCTTGATCCGCGCGTTCTTACCTCTCTGCAAAATTTGCGCGGTGATTTATTGAACGGGACTAAAGCGGATCAACGATATGCACTCGCACTGGACATTGATGATCGGATTGACGATGTTGTTTTTTCAACACCAGAAGTTTTAACAATGACGCCAGATGCACGGATCGCGCGGATTAATATCCTTGAGCTGAAAATCACCGATTGGCAAAACGGAAATGGAGACGTCACTGGACATGATCGTTTAATTCTAGACGCGAAAGCTGCTGCGATGCGAGATAGGCTTGTTGGCGCACGCGCCGTCGTTACAGCGGAAACGGCTCAACAGGGTTTATCCGTGGCAGCAACATCTACCGAGTCTGGAGCGTCAGTTGCGACATCAACGACTCTATTAAAAATAAAAACTTCGTTGAGCGGAGAACATGTGAAGTCACTCCATTCAAATCCGAAGATTGGTTCTATTATTTCACCTTCCACATCCGTACCTACGTCATCATCTGAACCTTTGCGATCCGTGGCGTGTGCTTTTCAACGTCTGACTCTGTTTGCAAAACCAAACTCAAGTATCATGATTGGTGATCCAGTTGCGCTGACCCTCTTTGCGACTTGCTTGGATGGAACAACGAAGGATGTGACGAGTGAAGGGACATTTAGTTCGGCATATCGGTCCGACGGAAGCATAAAAGGATCGACATTTATATCCGCGCACGATGGAAGAATCGTCTTGTACGGGACATTCCCATCTGGCGGTGTAGTTTTGAGCGCACATACGATGATTGATGTGTCTAAGGCTCCACGGCAACTGATTGGCGTGACGGTTACCACAGTCGGCCCAACGGCACTTACAACAGGACAGAGTGCGCCGCTTCAGGCGACGGTGTCATATTCCGATGGGA
>QIKL01000015.1 GCA_003231955.1 Candidatus Uhrbacteria bacterium
ATCGGATGGGATGGCGCCTTCGGAAGGATGTGCACCTATACGATTCATTGGCCGACATGGGCAGTGCGGCATGCGGATCATAACCGGATCATCAAAGAGAATTTCCGGCGGATCCGCGTCAGCAAAGGACATCGAAAGCCCAAGATGTCCGTAGAGGTCCTGCGATACCTCTCCGCGAAGGCCGACACCTTCCGCGGATCCGACGACATCGCCGATGCACTCGAAAATGCCATTGTCTTTTGCGTACGGAATGGAGGTGATGTTCTCAAACCGGAACACTTTTTCCAACCACCACGCGTGCGCGACCCTATTTTTGCCGACGCTCTGGCGCCGTAACACTCACTCCACGCCTTCTCGATTCCTCGGGAAGGCGTGAATTTTATTCATAAACAAATTTTATTTCGTCACGGTGTCGGCCCAAGATCAAACGACCCCGGAAAAACAATCCATGGACGCTCATCCGTATCCCTTAACGCGGGATCGCATGCGTTCTTAACCTTTGACCCTGCAACAATCAAAGGTTCTTTAGTATCGTCATTCCGGCTTATGCCTGTCGCATCGTAGCATCCTCCATTTTGAAACAACATATGATTGACCTTATTGCCATGCGAGTCGTAAAAACCTGATCCAAGGCGGCCATTTCCAAGATTCTGTACGCGGCATTCTCCCGTACACCATCCCCAGTTATCTTTAACGATAACCCTTGGGGTATACCGACAAGCGGCTTTTGTTGTGTCATAGCATCCTCCTGGTGGCGCTAATCCTTGCAGGCATGTGTCGCCAGGCGCGCAATCGCTATTTGTAGTACACGTACGCGTTGAGTCGCGCGAACACCGCTTAGCAGTTCCGCACACATAATTCGTATTTTTCGCCTGTGCCTGATCACAGGCATACGCGTGGGTATACTCATAATAATTCTGTTGACAATCACCACTCGTGTTCCCAAAGGTCAGACGCACATCACATGTGTCTTTAATTGTTCCAACCGTACAATCGGCATCTTTGCTACAAGAAACTGTGGGACGGCTATGACAAAATCCCGTGTTCACGCACCGACCCGCAGCCGGTGGACAGTCATTATCGGTCTGACACGTAAGTCCAGGCACAAATTCGCACTGCTTAGCGACACCACAGAATGGTTTTTTATTCTTCATTTTTTCGTCATGAAAATCCTGTTGTGTTCCGTCGCCCCAATCGACCCAAATATCTGTCAACGGTCCCTGATTATCCGCGGCCCATGCGTAGAATCGGATCGTGCCAATCGCCCGCCCACCGACGTACGATATAGATCCTTCGGTTTGATTCTCTAAACTAAATCCTCCGACACGCGCAATTGGACATTGGTCTGACGATGCGCAGTTATGACTCGTATCTGGAGCTGCGATCGTCGGCGGACGCGGAACGTAATAAGCCGATCCAACGTACCGTTCATCCACACCTTCGAAGATTTTAGAATTACCATTTATTTTTGCAAGATAACTCAACGAGTACAGCCCCCCCGTAACGTCCGTCGGCGGAAGTTCTAAAGTTAACGCACCATTTTTCGTATCGGAGCCAACAGATTTTAAGAAGTCCTGTGTGTATGCGGTCAAGCACTCCGGTTTTGTCGGATCATTGCCACAGAGATCCGCCCGCGGATAATATCCCGCATTATGCGTACAGATATTATCGTCCGTATCAGGATTGAGAGACTTTTTCTGAGCAGGCGTCGCGTCAATTCTTTTACAATCAAAAGGAACGACCCTGCCATCAGGAAAACTGTATGCCGTATTCCTCGGTGTTCCATCTTTATAGGCCACAGGCTGACAATACTGTCCAGAATCACTTTGTTTCTCCTGAACTAAAGGACCTTTTGGCTTACAATCTATATCTTGGCTGCAATTCGCACCTCCAAAAGCACCACCCTCGCATACGCCAGTCTTCCAAAGTGGATCCCCTTTTTTATCAATCGGCCCATAGAATCGTTTCGTTGCGCCTACCTTACTATAATACGGAATATCTTGACTATTCCCAACGGGCGGCACCGGCGGCCGCTCACAATGCCCTGGTATAAATACGGGCGTCAAGCTAGGGGGCGGACAATTCTCTTGAGTTGTTGGGTCAATAGAGCATGTCCCAGAATTACAATATTTTTTTTCATTTTTCAACCTACAATGGTTATACAGATAAAGAGCAATTTTGTTATATTTTGCCGGTTGGACGCCACCCTCGCAGTAACCAACTCGATAACAAAATGTTTCATCTACTACTGACTCAACTGCAGCGGCGTACGCTCCGGGGTATCGATCAACAGTATCTTCAGGAAAAAGTGTTACATCAAGATATCGCCCGCCGGTCAAATTATGGCTTCCAATATCCAGTCCTTTTTCCACACCATCCGTACTTTTTTTAGCTTTACCTACCCACCACCTTGTACCTGTCCAAAGAGGGGAGGAGCCTTTGTTGTACGATTGTCCCCCATACGGAAAACTAAGATAATTCGAATTTGCTTCACCATAATTAACATTTCCCTGAAAATTCTTACTCCCAAATCTAAGCAAAGAATTATTGTAAAAAGAACTATTCCACACATATGGCTGTGGATAAACTTTTCCGTTGTTCCACCATTCTTTCCATGTAAACTCACATTGCGGATCATCCGTGCATGACGAACTTTCATATCCGTTTGTACAATGCCCAACGGATTGTCCAGAAAGTTGTTTACACCATGAAAAACCAGACCCTGTTTTTTTATGTGTAGCATCAACGTCTACTTCTCGCGGACATTGTGAAGATGGATTACCCCCTGTGTCTTTATTGCACACAGCCGTCTTTCCATTCGGATACGTAACCGACCCAGGCGCGCACTGCATAACAGGAGGACTCATCGAAATAGCTTGTGCGAGCGAATACCCCTGCTTTCCTTTAGGAGTTTTACATGTTCCATCTGATTGTTTTAAACAGTATGTTCCATTGGATAACTCTTTCCAGGATTTTGTGTTAAAAACACAGGGAAGATACTGCGGCGCGAGATTACCATTAACCAACCGCAGTGGCGCATTATGACAAGCATTATATCCAGAAATCGGATCGTGTGTATTTCCAGAACATGGAAGTCCAGAATTGACACCAGAAAGCGAATTACATAACGGTTGTCCTTTGGTAGGGTCACTCAAATCCTTATTGCACACACCTAAATAACCGCAATACTTCCGTGAAATCACTTCGCCTTTACCCGTAAGCTGCAACATCGTTTTTTTTGCCAAATTTTTATATTCCAAGAGGTTTGGACACCACGAGCCTTTCTCTGGACCTGCAAGACACGCCCATGACAATTTTGTAACAGGGTGATCGTACCATCGATATACTCGATACACTCGTGCAAAAATATCCGTGAGCCACGCCCAGTTCCCTGACGGGACTGGCGCGCCAGGTGATGCATATTCCACACCAGAGGCGGTAAATGCTGGAGGCCTAAGTTTACTATGTGTCCCTGGCATTTTTCCGTGCGTCTGAAAAAGCGGACTTGTCCCAATGGACCGTGTATTCCGAGCCGCACCAAACGGCTGATTCTTCGTATTAAAGGCATATCCAAGGACTGGAATCGAGAATCCACTATTTCCCTGATATCGATCCATAAACGGCGTCGCGTCGCGCGTATCTGGCGCCACCACTTGCGCTACCTCGCGGCAAATATCAGCATGACCGATATTGAGACGCATGTAAATCGCACGCTCGGACTGCGTACCTGGAACCGATGCCGAAATCCACCAACCCGCAAACCGCCATGGCCCGGCAAGTACCTCCCCGCTTGAACCTACGTCTTTTGCAGATCGCAGATTATCTGCGGAAGACACGTCCTCAAACATCGCGCGAATCGCAAAGAACGGTTTGTTTGCATCGCTCTGACGCCAGCCTACAAATTTAGAATCAAACTCTGACGGGTTGCCCCATTGCATACGAAAGTCCTTCTGACCAGAATCATTATAGCCAACTTGCCAAAACTTATAAAAACACGTCCCATCTGATTTTTGGGAATCGTATGAATCAGCATACTTACATGGAACTTTTTGAAGTTCCTTTCCATTCTCCGTACGAAAATAATCCGAACTCTCTATGGTCATGGTCCCCTTAAACTTGGCATTAAACGCCGCAAGCCATGCTTTGGTCCCTTTTTTTAGATCATCCGTAGAATCATAACTATCCACATGCACCGAACTGACCCAATCGGCCGAAAATCCGCATCCAATGATCCCCTTTCCGCCGATGTCTGGAATCGGAGAAAATTTGAAAAATGAAAAATTACGCTCCATTAACGAATTACAAACTTTTGGATCTTTATCAGTAGCACAATTCTTAGCTGGAAGTTTCTTCAAATTATATAACCATTTTGCCCAAAGCTTACTATTAAATCCAATAAAATATTCCGCATAGCTGTGGTCACGACCACGGCCGGTCATAATCCATCGTCCATCAAGATTCGATGCTAGATGTCCGGTATTTATAATGGCCATTGCAATAATGGTGGACGGATGTAAAATTCCAAGAATTACTCCTCCTAAAGTTTTAAACAACCCGCCATTGCCGCCATTCTCCTGGTCATCCGCTTGCTCGCATCGAACACCCATCGTTCCGCCTCGTGCCTCAGCACCATCAATAAATGGACGATTAACATTTGTCCCTTTAATTGTATGATCTGATCCATTACCATTACACATAGTACAATTTCCGTCAGAAACCGTATCTTCATCATAATAAAATCCAGATGCATCCGCATTCATCTGTCCTGGAGGGGTAATCCACGGATTCCCCGGCGTGAGAATAGATACCTGTAGATTTTTCGGTGGCAGAGCATTGGCGACGCAATAATACTCGCCAGAATTCGCGACCGGAAGATATCCGGAATTTGGCTGGTAATGATAAATATCGCTTGGGCCAAAGAGAATTGGCGCCGGATCCCAGATCAGACATGGATTTTTTGTTTGCACTCCGCCAACGGTCCGCGACAAATCGCGCTCCAAACATTGACCAAAGATACCGCGCATTAACGTAATGGACTGAATCCCCTGACACGTTCCGCCGCCACAAACCTGATTTTGCGGCACAGAATTTGGCTCCGTACCAGTACTTGAAGAAATATTCCGTGTCTGCCCAGGAATACACTCCTCTCCGTCACGACTTCCTCCCATGCAAATCCCCTCTGGCGGAGAGGCTCCATACATCTGGTAATACTGATTAAGTCCTCCAAATGAGACTTTACGATAACTACACTCGCAATTTTCTCCGTACTCGCAATATGCTACGTCCTGATATCCATTTACAAAATCTACCGCCTTTGGAGGATATTTTGCAAAATCCCATCCTGTAACGTAACTATTCCCAAACGGAGAATCCATTTCTGGGTAAGCCTTACACTGTGGATTCGGCAATGCATCCGACAGCTGCTGAGACAATCCTGGATATGCAAGCTGTTCAAAAGAGTTCGCAAGATTCTGCGCATTATTCGGATTCGTATTGCCTTGCCCGTTCATATCTCCAACATTCCGGCTATACGGCGTGCCAATCGCTAAATAACAGTATGGAGGATTATCGGTTGTAACCCAATACCCAATCTGACCCGTTTGATTATCCTTACATAACTTTAAATACGGATATCTTGAATCTTCATACTTCTTTGCAGCTCCAGAATATGTACCCATTGAGATA
>QIKL01000018.1 GCA_003231955.1 Candidatus Uhrbacteria bacterium
CTGATATGGATACAAATCTCGATTTTTCCGTCTGGGAAGCTTATCTCAACACATCCGGGCCGGACAATGTCAGCCTGTGCGCCAACTTTACGGGCCAAAAATACTGTAAAGAGCGTTGGTATATAGCGCTCACTACGCACGATAGTAAGACTAATGATACTGGCCAATATCCTTCCTTTCCACTTTTTACTCTACATGAAATGTATTTCTCGTCAAGACATCAACATTAAAGAGCATCGTCCTTTCTCTTTTTAAAAATCTTTCCCGCTTGCCATGGCGTGCCGAATACTGGAAGCACATAGCGATCAAGACCATACCAGCCCGCCGTGCGCCATGCGAGGATTAGAAAAAGCTGAAGCAAAAGCAAGACTGGATTTGTGCTAACTGCACCGGCAAAGAGATAGTTTAAATTCATAAACGATCCAAAGAATGCGGCAATCCCTGTAAAGAGGCCAAGGATGAGCGCAAGACCAACCGCAAGTTCACCGAATGTAATGAGATATGAAAACACCACAGCATTAGGCAATGCAACATGCTGGACAAAAAACGCGTACCATCCAGAAACATCTGGATGTACACCAACAGTCTTCGTGAGCGCTCCATGAAGGAAGCCCTTGATTGCGGAACCCGCCGATGCACCCACCCATGCGGAATTATTCAGCTTCTCCCAGCCGGCGATAAACCACTGATATCCCACGTAAAATCGAACGAGAAGCCAAAACCATGAAAATCGCGTATCCGCGAAGAGAAAACGCGAAAGCTTCGGCTCTGGAATCTCCACCGTTTGATTCAACATATTGAGAAAGTATAACAAAAGACGAAGAGGCTTGCAAATATTACTCCATCACGTGCTGGACACGACCGACTTCACCAGTCGTAAGCCGGACCTTGATCCCGCGTGGGTGAACAGTAGCACTCGTCAAAATTTCCTGCACAATACCCTGAGTCATTTCGCTCGTGTGTTGATGGTGCTTTTGTATGATAATGACTCTAGATCCAAGACGAATACTGCTGCGAATAGTTCCGTCCATAATAGATGCACAGTAATCCAAAATCCAAACGTGCGCGAGGCGAAAAGACGCGTCCTATGTAGGATTTTCCCGTCTTGCTCTCAACAAAAAACGGACAAGCCTAAGCTCGTCATAGCTATACGTCTCCCCAAGCCGAGAACGAGCTGGAGCAAGCATTTCGTTGCCAATATTTTTAAATGTTTGCACAATACACTCAAAACGTTCTTCCGACGAAAATATTTGATGTGCAGAATGAATTTTTATTCCCTGATCCAGTGCCTGCTCAAGATGATTTAAGATCGTATTAATATTCAAACTGCGAAACGCTACGATTTGCTCTAGTGTCTTGCCTTCATTGAACAACTCGACTGATGCAAGAACCGTTCCTGAAGATGCACGCTTTGAGGAATTTCGCGCATGTTGCGCTATCGCGGATAAAGGTGCTTCACGTTCAGCAATATGCTTTGTCTCCGCATACACACAGATATCCCGAAGGAATCGTTCTCCATATTGCGTGAGTTTTTCTTTTCCGACGCCGAAAATTTTTGACAGACTTTTGTAGTTCTGCGGATAATAGCGCGCCATATCCTGAAGAGACTTATCGCCAAAAATAATGTATGGCGGGACACCACGATCACTTGCGAGTGCTCGACGAGTTATGCGGAGTTTCTCAAAAAGCTCCACATCGTATGCTTCAACGGACGCACTCGGCGTGGCATATGAAATCTGGCGTGGCGCACAGATGTCGCAGCTCCCGCAATTTGTATGTGTAGAAAATTCGCCAAAATAATTAAGAAGATACGCACGACGGCACGTCCTAAGCTCCCCATACGCCGCAATCTCACGTAACTGACGCCGCGCATGCCGTTGTTCGATCTCATTATTCATCATTCGGATAAAATACTCATGCTTAAAACGATCTCCATTTGAATAAAAGAGGAGGCAATCGCTTGGTAATCCGTCACGTCCAGCACGGCCCGTTTCTTGATAGTACCCTTCAACAGATTTTGGAAGATCCATATGCACAACGAGTCGGACATCTGGCTTATCGATCCCCATGCCAAACGCAATCGTCGCAGTAATAACAGGAACCTGATCACGAATAAATTTTTCTTGGACGCGTGCTCGTTGGATCGACGTCAGTCCTGCATGATACGCCGCGGCCTCGACCTTGTTCGCGCGGAGATCCGCCGCGGCCTTCTCGGCGCCTTTACGCGAAAAACAATAGACGATGACGGATGCGTCCTTTCGTTCGCGAATCTCACGAAGTAATCCATCGAACGCCTTCTTCTTTGGCAATACGCGATACGTAAGGTTTGGACGGTTAAAACTCGACTGAAAGATGCGTCCATTTTGCAATCCAAGTTGTGCCACAATATCATCACGTACGCGCGCATTAGCCGTGGCGGTGAGCGCCATAATCGGCGTTCCGGGAAATAAGTGCCGAAGCATACGCAAATTACGATAGTCATGGCGAAAATCATGTCCCCACTCGGAGATACAATGTGCTTCGTCGATCGCGACGAGAGAGATCTTCAATGTCTGCAAGAATTGCTGTACAGAATGCGCCGCCAGACGCTCTGGTGCAATATATAAAAGTTTCAGTTTCCCCTTTGATGCCTCACCTTCGATACGAGTAATCTCGGACGGCGCTAATGAACTATTGATATACGCCGCCATAATCCCGTTGGCACACAATGCATCAACTTGATCCTTCATGAGTGCAATAAGCGGTGAGATAACAAGTGTAAGCCCATCAAGTTTTAATGCTGGAAGCTGAAAGCATAATGATTTCCCTCCGCCCGTCGGCATCAATACGAGTGCATCGTTTCCTGCAATACAGTGCGCAATAATTTCCTCCTGCAGAGGACGAAAAGTTTCGTATCCAAAATGTTTTTTTAGAAGCTCACGCATACTCCTACAGTACAGCTCTCATGAAACAGAGCCAGCGTCAAGACCCAAAATAATGAATAATACCCTTTATACGCTACACAATCGGAATATTTGAGGCAAAAAATCGACCGCTATCACAAAAATTTAGAAGCGTTGTCGTAATTCTACGAATCGTCTTATTCAACAAAATACCCTCCCAATAATAGGAGGGTACTTTGTGGGGTGGCTAATGGGAATCGAACCCATGATAACGGGACCACAACCCGCTGTGTTGCCTCTACACCATAGCCACCATGTCCTTAATGTTATTACCTTACATTTGCTTACCGCATCCGCAGTCATGATCAAAAATCCGACTCGGAGTGCTGAGAATATAACGAAATTTTTCTCCTTTGGCAAGTCATCGATACGCCAACACAAACGCCGCAGGTATCTCCTGCGGCGTCATGTCTTGGTCGCGCTAAACGCGATGGTGTCCCCGGGACGATTCGAACGTCCGACCTGCTGCTTAGAAGGCAGCTGCTCTATCCAGCTGAGCTACGAGGACGTGAGATGCAATGCCACAATGTACGATAACCTAACGAATCTTTCAAGCTTTGATCCATCCTTTCAACGTCTTGATCTCATTGGCGACGCGACGCTCTGCCGCTTTAATCCGCTGGACCGTAGCCATCGTCATAGCGGCGGAGATTAATCGCTCGATAAGGATAAGACCACCGACGACAAATGCGATAACCAATGATCCGGCGAAACCAAACTGCGGGATCATGGCTGCAACGCCGAGTTGGGTCGACGTTGGTACGAGCGATCCTATATTAAGATGCTGACTTCCGACTATAGGCAAACCGACACTGAGCGAGAAGTTTTTAACCTGCATATACCAATGCCCGAACGACGCGATAAGCGAGATAAGATACGCAAAAACGAACGTACCAAACACGGCCAGAATAACAATCTTTACTGTGTGCACTGGATGCCATCCGTATCTCGTACGCGCGGCCCTGAGCACAAGTAGACGGTCCTCGCGCGCAGAGACCGCGGCACGAAGGATGCTGACGCGGCACTCGGGAATGCGCGTGATTAAATCTTCTTCAAGAATTACACCAGCCGGTGCATCATATGGTGTAGAAGTAGCAATGCGCATAACAGTTTATTGTTATCGCTAAATCAATCGTCGCGGCGTTTAGCGTGAAATGCCTGATGCACTTCGCGAAGCTGCCGGTTAGTGATATGGGTATAAATCTGCGTCGTCGTAATCGATGAATGTCCGAGCATGCTCTGTACGCTCCGTATGTCTGCGCCATTCATGAGCAGATCCGTCGCAAATGAATGACGGAGCGTGTGTGGTGATACCTTCTTAGGAATTCCGGCTACAACCGCGTATCGATGAACCAATCGTTCAATCGACCGCGGAGTAAGCGGGCCGATCTCCAGTACTTCCGATTTTGCACGGTCGTGGCGTACAAACATAAATGGCGATTCGTCTGTACGATGTTTTAAATATTCAAGGAGCGCATGCCGCGCCTGATTTGTGAGAAACACAACGCGAACCTTGTCACTTTTCCCGCGAACCGAAAATTCACCGCGATTAAGATTAATCTGGTTCTTCTTGAGCTTCGCGAGCTCCGAGACACGCATACCTGTTGAAAAAAAAAGCTCAAGAATCGCTCGGTCGCGCACCTTAATAATCTCTAATGCATCACTTTTTAACGGCGCCTCAAGTAAATGTTCAAGATCAATGTTATCGAGAAAGGAGGGTTCGCGCGGCATCTGTTTTGCAAGCTCAATTTTTTCTGAAGACAAGCTTTTAATATCGTGCCGCGCAAGATACTTTAAAAAAGATCTAAGCGCGACGAGATGATAGTTCTGCGTGGATTTCTTAAGTAGACCGCGTCTTGGACTTTCAAATCGATTTAGATAGAGCCGATATCGGCGTACCATCTCCGCGTCAACATCACCCGGTAATGGATCCTTAGCCCAATCTAAAAATCGCTGAAGATAAAATTCATAATTTCGAATGGTCAGCGCGGACCGCCCTTTCTCTATTTCAAGATATTCAAGAAAATATCGAAGATACTGACCGAGGCTCTTTATCATGAATATTAGTGTATCCCATGGGTCGGAAAACGTGAAGAAACTGAAAGAATGCCATATCTATTGACAAAAGTTCTAATCTTTACTAGACTTCGATATTCCTTTGACCGCCTGTAACTCCTTACAGACGGACAATCCCATTTTTTTCACATTATTGGAGGTGCCATGAATGATCGGCTGCTTCGGATTGGTGTCGTCGTATGCGGCGTCATCATCATCGACAAGACTCTAAAACATGGAGAGTCCGCGGCGATTGGGTCGGGTGACGACGCGGTGATCCCCGTTGAGGACTTCATCCCAGCGGACAAACCCGAACTTTTCCTCGCAAAGGAAGATGGATCCTACGCGATTCGTTTTGACCCGAGCGTCATGTCGGGATGGATTCAGCAGAACAGGGAAGAGAGGCAGAATCTCGAATCTTTCGCCAAAAATCGGCCCGACTTGGCCATCATCCCGATTGAGGAGACGACGCGTGGGGTCGTCAAAATCGGCGGGACGACCGTACTGTTCCACTTTGTGGATCGTGCCTGCCCCACCTCGTAATTAAGAACCTTCCCTTCGCCGAGATCCCTGCCCTCAAATGGTGGGGATCTTTTATACTTCCAACAATATCGACAAGG
>QIKL01000061.1 GCA_003231955.1 Candidatus Uhrbacteria bacterium
AGGTTCTCGTTTCTCTCTACCGTTAAAGACTTAGCAACGGGTGAGGTAATAATATTGGAGGCTTTCTCGAAAGGTCATGGCCAAGGAAATCTTTGGCTCGAACCTCCAGCTCGCCGAGAAAAAGGCGCGCATCCGTGCGCCAAAAAATGAAAAAAATCAATTGAATTCGCACCAAAACCAATGGACGGCACTTCGTGCCGCCAAAGAAAAAGCCCGCCAAAGGCGGACAAGTTCTGTTCTGGTGGGCCCGGCAGGAATCGAACCTGCATGCCTTTCGGCCGAAGATTTTAAGTCTCCTGTGTATACCTGTTCCACCACGGGCCCGTGTGTGAGCGTATATTGCCTCTTTTGATAAATATCGTCCACTTATAGATTTTTCGTTGTGTTGGATAAGGTTGACTCTCAATACTTTTTTATTGAAGGATAGGCTAGGTTTGGATTTTGTGGTTTTTTGATAATGAAAAAGCTCTCCAAAGGAGAGCCTTACGAAGTGGAAAGACCGTTGAAGGATGGTCGCCTATTCTGTTGGCCGTGGGATCCATGCGATCCGTCATCCTTTTTCGGGCTCGTGCATCCTCGATGCGGTTCCGGTCCAATATCTTATATTTTTTGGACGCGCACCATTTCGGCGCTCGGAACCTTCAAACTCATGTGGAGGATGGCGGTGATCGTGCTACCTGCGCAAGCAGGAACATGATCAATAAGAAATTTGTGACGAGCGAGAGCACGAGGGCGAAGATGATCCAAGAGGGTACCTTCTCTTTGCTATTCGATTTCTGTCCCTTGGCGAATCCCGAAGGTGGGACGCTCGCGCTCGGGGGCTTGGACGAACAGACGTTCGCACTCGGTTCAGAGCTAGCTGGTCCGAAACTCGCAGGGATTGGCGTGGCGGATGTGGCCATTGCGGCCGGTTTGGCTTGTGTGCCTGCCGTTGTTGCCAACTCCTGTTGCGGCTTGCCGCTCTTTCGTCGTAGCAGAAGGACCTGTCGCTCTTGGAGGGCGATCCCGAAGGTACCGCCCTTCCTGATACATTCCTCGGTGCATCTCCGATTCGCGTACGGTCGAACTTCCATCGACCCTTGTCGAAGTTTCGCTTCCCTGACTGCTCGCAGTAGGGAATCGTCTTTTCGTAGGGGTTTTGAAGGAAGACGCCCGATGCGCTCACGTCGTACGCAGCTGCGTAACCAGCACGCCGTAGCTCCCCCAGGCTCGCACCATGCGGGATGAACAGACGTATCTGGTTTGCTGTCCGTGATCGGACTACGATTTTTCCGTCCCGCGCACGTTGGTGGTGTGCGAGTACAGATCGTTTTGCAATCTTCGTCACGGAGTGACGTTTCACGGGAACGGACCTTTTCAGGGATGCAACTTTCTTTGCGGCAAACGTTTTTACCGCGTGTGAAAGTCGCACGGCTGACCGCGCGCTTGGTGGGACTGGGGTCTGTTTCGCAATCATGACAGGCTGAGCCTGAGTGACCACGCACCGCTCTGCGGAGATCTCGTTGATCTTCGCAAGTGAGGCATACAGACCGTTCCGTTCCGCTGCGAGCTCCTGGAGACCGAGATTTGCTTTCCGCACCGGCAGAATGTCGGGCAGAACCCCAGAGTGAGCGCACCTTTTGACGTTGTTTCGCAGTGCTACGAGGCGATGCAGAACACGCCTGCGAAGCGCGAGGTTCCGTTCTGCGATGACCGTCGCAACTGGTCGCACATCTCCGCAGCTGAGCTGCTCGAGCTGTGTAACCGATGGATCGGGCTCACCGTACGGCGAGCTGGACAATAAATAGGAGGGGATATCCCCGCGCATCACGTCATTGACCCGACGTGCATGCTCTTGCACGCATTCTGACACGCTCGTCAGATCGTCGCAGGTCAACTGCAGACACGCGACCGCATCTGGGTCACGCCGCATACTCTCAGCGAGCATATGCGGAAAATGCCCAAGCAGTGCTGCTTGCGCTGGTGTGGCGATGACGCTCCAGAGCACGGCCGTCAAGACCGCCCACAGGAACATCATCCACTTTTGTGTACCCATCGGGTACCCCTTTCTGTGGTTTAGGTTGTCAAATACCCGTCCATTATTGGGCGGACTGTATACCTTGTATAAAAAACGTCTTTTTGTCAATACTTCTTTACTGTATGGCTTTTTTAATGCTTGGTTGAGCGTTTTTTTTGTAAATATGCGCGGAGTTCAGCTGATTTTTTTGTATTTAAAATGTTCGTTTTTGTTGCCCATCCACGGCGGGCGATAGCCTCGCCTAGGGAGATAAAACGGAAATCTTCGGGAGTATGAGCATCTGTGTCAATCGTGAGCTTGACTCCAGCTTGGACTGCTGCGCGGACGTGGATATCACGAAGATCCGATCGGTTGGGGTACGCGTCTATCTCGAGTGCGACGCGGTGTTTCTTCGCCGTTGTGATAATTTCGTCTATATCATAGTCGATAGCTTTTCGTTTGCCGATGAGCCGGCATGTTGGATGAAAAAGGCAATCCACGTTTGGGTTTGAAAGTGCGGCTACAATGCGTTTCGTTTGCTCTTTTCGAGAAAGTGTAAAATATGAATGGATCGAAATGCCGACCCAATCCAATTTTGCTAAAACCTTGTCGGATATATCCAGTGTTCCGTCTTTTAAAATATCGCATTCAGTGCCACTAAAGATCGTAAACTTTTTTATTTCCTTGTTTAGTTTTTTAATCTCCGCAATTTGTTCCAATATGCGTTTTTCATTCAGACCGTGGATATATGCGAGTGACTTTGTGTGGTCTGTGATTGCAACATACGAAAGTCCGACTTTTTTTGCCGCTGTGATCATTTTTTTGATGGAGACTGTACCATCCGTCCATTCGGTGTGGACATGCATATCTCCTTTGACTGAGCCGTACGGGATGAGTCGAGGAATTCGATGCTCGCGTGCCGCGTCAATCTCATCGTCACCAATGCGGATTTCTGGCGGAGGCGTATCCATCCCGAGTCTTGTATAGATTTCCTCTTCAGTCTTGCATACGATGAGAGAATTCTTTTTGTGCTGGAACAGTCCGTATTCATTGAGAGTGTATCCTTTACTCAGGGCATATTCGCGGAGGAGAATATTGTGTCGTGCATTACCCGTGAAATATTGGAGCGCCGCGCCGTATACTTCATCATGGACAACACGCAGATCTACGTCGATTCCAATTCGGAGACGAATTGAGGAGCGTGTCTTACCACGTTCATGTATCGTCTCGACGAGTGGAAGCGAGGTGAACGCATCCATTACGCGGTCTGGATCTGATGAGGTCGCGAGTAGATCAATATCACCGATAGTGTCCCGACGTCGTCGGATTGATCCGGCAATGGTGCAATGTTTTACACCCTTCACTTGTGAGAGTGCGGTGAGGATGTTGTGTGCGTATGGAAGAATCTCGCTGAGCAGACGGCGATCTGATGCGCGTTCCGTGAGGCCGAGATTACGCGCGAGTCTCTTCTCACTCTTTGCACCCCACCGTGGGATCGTCTGAACCTTGTGTGTTTTGAGTGCTTTTTTGAGATCCGAAAGATTTCGTACGTTGAGATATTCGTAGAGATCGTGGATATGTTTTGGTCCTAGCCTCTCAATTCGTGACAAACTCCATATATCGACTGGGAATTTCTTTTTCATTGTCTGATATTCTTTGATTTTTCCAGTCCGGAAGAATTCATCAATCTTCTCTGCGATACTTTGTCCGATTCCCGGAAATTTTTTCAAAGCCTTTATGCCACCTTTGCGCCATGTATTCTCTATCTCGCCATTGAGCACGGAAACGGATTCTGCCGCAAGTTTATATGCACGCGGCTTAAATGCGATCCCATACATCTCGTCATAATATGAGAATTCTATGAGAATTTTTTGTAACTGTTGTATTTTTGTCATGGAGACATGATACCGGATGGACGGATTGTCTGACATATTCGGATATATGAAAAAATGTAATAAAAAAACTGACCGTGAGGCCAGTCTTTTTATGGAGCGGGTAAGGGGAGTCGAACCCCTATTTCCACCTTGGCAAGGTGGCATAATAGCCGCTATACGATACCCGCAAAATTGTGCGAAGAGACTATCAAATTATGGCGTCTCTTGCAAGAGGTGTGTCGTATATTTTTTGACAAACTTGCTAAAGTTCCGCAACGTGTGAGTGTTCCTTTAAGGAGGTTCAAGTGAATGTAAACGCGATGCAGGAAACTCTGCGCAACAGCGCTAAGTATGTTCAGCTTGTTGTTTCGCACCGGAATGATCCCGCGGGGAGAAATTTTCCTCGGGTTCGGAAAGATTCTGGATTGCTTCCAAAGCACATCCGTCGGGTCGTCTGTGTTATTCCAGGATTTCTTGGAACACGTTCCGTAACGCGGCCGCTCGAGATCCGTTTTGATCATGCCGGTGTGCCGGCGTTCAGCTTCAACCTCGGTTTGATTTCCACGTTGCCGATGCGCGTGATCTTGTGGTTTTTCAAGCGCCGGATCGATATCGTCCGTCGTCTATATCCATATCTGGAGCGGGTTGACCTCGTGGGACATAGCATGGGCGGGATTATCGCGCTTGAAGCGATTGAGTGCGGAATTTTTGCAGGGCTTGATACCTGTCTCGTCGGACTCGGTTCGCCGTTTCGCGGCACGAACGCGGCCTATCTCGGCTGGTTTATCCCAGGGGCGGCAGAAATGTTCCCTGTCCATCCACGATATTGGTCGAATCGACCATTTCATCGTGTATTAGATATTCCGTTTCTTTCACTCGCCGGACAGTACGATATTTTGGCGCCACCCGAACGGTGCCGGCATCTATGCGCGACTTTTCGTTCGTTGCCTGTCGATCATGCGGGATTGATTTTTCGCAAAAGCGTGTTTGAGGAAGTGTTTGCGTTTCTCGATCGCTAATACCTCTCTACATTACGGTCCCCGCATCCTAATTTTTTAGGATACCGTGCGGGGACCGTTTTTTTTTATGTTTTTTTAATAAGAGAGAGATCCGATAATTTGTCCATCAATTTTTTATGTTTACGTTTGCGGTAGAAATGTTTGCAGCCTTCAGTTACCGCAATTGCTCCTCCAGCGGCGCCGAGCGGAGTCCATGGAGGCAGACTTGATCTGTTTGTATGTGCTGTCCCTGTCGCGGGTACGGCAGGCGGCGCATGTGAGATGAGTCGGATATCATCCGCATTGCGTGGAAGGAGTCGCACGGGGTTTCTTGTTGTATCAAGGACACCTCTGACAGAGACGATATCACCTGGTTGAAGGCGCGCAGCGCGATATTTTACGACAGTCCGGATTAGGACGTCGATTTCCGTATCTTTAAGATCAAGGTGAATGATTTGTCCTTTAACATGCATTACCGTTCCTGTGACAGACATAAGACTCCATGCGTCCTCAGTTGACGGCGCAGATAGATCTACGATTCGAGGAGATATTGGTTGCGTCGATGTGGGCAATGTGGTCCATCCGTCCTTCATATGGACGGACAGCCGCGGGACATTATGTGTGTCAAAGAGCAGGGTTCCCACGATCGTAATATCCGATTTGATAGGCGGAAGTTTGTGTGCGGTCGTGAGAGAGACAGAGATTCCTCGACCGTCTGGCGCCTGCAAAACAAAGGCATGGTTTGTGAGGAGACCTGGCGGAGTATTCACGCGTCCAGTCAGTCGAACACGCAGCCCGCCATATTTGTCGGAAGAAATCATATCGTACGTGAGAGATATAGGCGCCGTGTCTTTTTTCGTCGCCTTTTTCTTAGTGATCTTTTTCTTCGTCCTTTTTTTTATCTGTTTTTTATGCTTGATGAAATGCGTATTTTTTTTCGCGGCGGCAGTTGTTTTTGTTATGGATGTCTTAGTCTGTTTTGTATATTTTCTTGTTGCGGATTTTATTATTTTGATGTGCGCAGTTTTTGATGTTGCTGTTTTTGAGGACATCGTCGATGATTTTTGTGTGGCTGTATGTGTCGTTACTGTTACGGGTTGTTTTGTCTCCGCTACTAAAGGAGGTGATTTTTGTGCGGAATCCGGAGGCGGCGTCGAAAAGGGAAGATTTGGTCCGCCAGGTGTTGGACGGTCTGTATTGGTCCAGTCTCCCGATATATCCGGATATCGGATGTAGCTTTGATCTTTTTTGGATTTTGTATAGCTGATTGCATCAAGGAGATGCCCGTCGGGCGCATACAATGCGACTGTGTCGCCATCGTTATTGAGTTTGGCTGATGGTAATGTGATAACGACGTAACGTGAGTCCTTTGGATGTATTGTTATATCACCGATCGTGAAAATACGACCCGTCGCATCGTGGATTTCAGAACCTTTTAGATTGATTGGTGTTGTGGCATCAAGCGACGCGATCTCAATCCATTCTTTATGGCCAGAAGCGGGTGCGGGCAGAAATTCGTTCAGGCGGAGCATACCGTAGGCCTGTGGAGATGGACCATTCGTTTGTGTCGCAGCTTGCGTCGTCGTTGCGGATTCAGACCCAGTGCTACTTGTTACGCCATTCACCGTCGTTGTCGTTTGAGTGGTTTGGTCTGTA
>QIKL01000031.1 GCA_003231955.1 Candidatus Uhrbacteria bacterium
ATCGTTGGTGGAGGTAGTTTGTTCTGCTGCCTCAACCTTCGGTTCCGGCGCCGTCACGCTTTTGGGGAGAGGTTCTCCACCGCTGGCGTTTTTGGTTCCTCTTGCTCGAACCCCATGACCCTTTCGGCTGCGAGGAAGACGCCGACGAAGCTCTCGAAATCGAGATTCGTCGTGAGAAGCTCTGGGGTCGCAACGGTCAGTATGTCCGTGGCGTTGAATGGTTCGCGAGGATGCTCCTTGCCCTTCTTGAGCCAGGCCTTGTGCGCCGCGACACGTACCTCGGATGGCAGTTTGGTGTGCCATGCGAGCACGTCAATGCCGTCCATGACGTCCCATGCCGACAAAATCGGCTTGGTTTTTCCTCCGCTGATGTTTCGCTCCGTGAGGAGCGATGTGAGGATCTTCGCGAGGAGTGCCTTCTGTGCACCAGCCGTTGCCGGGTCGTACGACGACGGCATCGACCGCTTAAACTGGTTATACAACTCACGAGCATCGCCGTAAATGACGAGTTCCCTCGTCGAGAATGCGTTCTCGAAATCCCCGACGTTGATGTCTCTGGAGTCGAGATACTCGTCGAGGATCTTGGCTTGATCTTCAGGCGACTTGTCATATGCCGCCTTCGGAAGCATAGCCTTGAGATCTACGACAATTCGTTGCCGAATGTCTCGTCGCTGAGCGAAGGCCTCCATCCTGACCGTCGCACTAAACTGTGCGCGACGTTTTTCGGGTGTCCACCAGGGAAACTCTCCCTCACGGAGGGCTGTGAGTAGTTCTGCGACGAACTGTAGCGCTGGCGTGAGCCCAAAGTGGGTCTCCGCCTCTGCAGCGAGATCGCTATCGGAAATTGTTGCGTCTTTGTGAACGAACGGGACGAATTTTGCCATTTATCCTCCTTATGTGCTTGTAGAGAAATGACATGAGCACGTTTGCAAAAATGGATTTGTTTGTCAAGTCTCTAATGGTAAAAAGCTCCTTTTTTTTAGGAGCTTTTTTATATGTTTTAGATCTATGTAATTCGTCTTATGCTTTTCCAGAGCTTTTGAACAACGTCATCTTTCGCATCGCAACCTCGCGCATAAGAAGATTCCCGGGTTCAAGAAGTTTGCGAGGATCAATGACCTTGGGGAGATCATGGATCGCTTCGCGAACACCAGCGGTAAAGGCTAGCCGGAGATCTGTATCAATATTAACTTTTGCGACGCCATGTTTAATGGCCTGTGCAATATCTTTATCTAGAACGCCACGTGCTGCACCAATTTTTGCACCATAGTGTTCGGCGAGAGCTTTAACATCCTCCATCACACCCGATGCGCCATGGAGAACAATCGGAATCTTCACGACTTTCGCGATTTCTTTTAGTCGGTCGATATCGATATGCGTCTGGCCTTTAAATTTATAAGCACCGTGACTCGTGCCGATGGCTACAGCCAATGAATCACATTTGGTTGTTTGGGCAAAAGCTAAGGCCTGTTTTGGATCCGTTAAATGAGCATCTCGTTCTTTCACGGTAACAAAATCTTCAATGCCAGCGATCGCACCAAGTTCCGCTTCCACAGATACGCCCTTCGCGCGCGCCCAAGTAATGACTTTTTTAGTGTTGCGGACATTCTCATTATAGGGAAGTGCGGATCCGTCATACATCACCGAAGTGTATCCATTTTGGATGGCTTGTTTTATAATTTTAAGGTCCTTTCCATGGTCAAGGTGCATAACGACTGGAACCTTCTCCTTTGCGGCAACGCGGATCATAGCAATAAGATAGTTCATTCCAGCATAATGGATAGCGCCTTCTGATGTTTGGATGATGATCGGCGATCGCATTTTTTCGGCAGCGAACATGATCGCCTTGAGGGCTTCAAGATCATTAATATTGAGCGCGGGCACGGCATACTTTTTAGCGCGCGCCGTAATGAGGAGTTTTTTTGTAGTAATGAGCATAGGTTAGTGTTTATGAAGTGTTGGGCGGATTTTAGAAAATTTTCGCAGGACGCGTTTCATTCCAGCACGGTCGAGCAACCCCGCTTGTGGACCAACCTCTTGAATGACACTCCAGCCGTTTGCCGTACCCCATCGGAGTGCTTCTGGGAGTTTTAAGTGGCGTAAATGTGCGACCGTGAGAGCGGTGGCAAAGCCGTCGCCCGCTCCAGTTGCTTCAAAAACTTTTCCATTGAAGATGGGCATGTGCCAGTGTTCCTTGCCATCCCATGCATCTGCGCCATTTTTGCCGTCCGTGATAACGACTGTTTTTGCGCCATAATGGTAAAATACTTCTAACATGTTGCACATTGTCCGCTCCCCATCCTTGAGGAGATAATGTGCTTCGTCTTTGTTTAAGATAAAGAGATCGGAGCATGCGATAAGCGGAAGGATTCCTTTTAGGCCCGAACGGATGTGTGTTGTTCCAGGTTGAAAGGCAAAAAAGGTATCTGTCCGTTTTTTCATTTCAGCAACGAGAAAACGATCCATGTGGAGATGCTTTGTCCCCATGGCGGAGTAGTAGATGCATTTAGTCTTTGGGAGTTTTGGTCGTGTATATGTCCGTGGCTCAAAGTGAACAAGCTGAGTCCGTTCGCCTCTAAAAATTATGAGAGTCGATTCTGATGTCGGATGTTTTTTGTCTGTGGTAATATAGCGATGTTCAACACCTTCTTCTTCAAGCGCTGCACGAATATGTGCGCCTGAGCGGTCATTTCCGATCCAGCTCACAAGAGCGCTCTTTAGTCCGAGGCGTGACGTGCCGACGGCGGCATTTGCCGAATTTCCAGCAGCCGGAACTTTGATAATTTTTTGGACTGGAATCTTGTCTGCATATTCTAGACAGAGGAGGCACGTATCCTTGTGGACACTACAGCTCACAGTTGCATCGTGAATAAAATAAAAGACATCTCGGAGAGATTCTCCAATCGCGATAAGGTCGGGGTTTGTGGAGGATTTTGACATAATATTTGTTAGGATAACAGTAATGTAGGTGATACGCACGTTAACCTTTTATATTTTTAGGCGCTTTAGAAAAAGTGAGATTTAACTATGTTTTTTCTTTTTTAATTCGGCATGTATGGGAATGCTTGAGAAGTGTAATAGTTTAGACTTTACGTTTGATCGCACGTTTGGCTGCGTTTGCAATATCCTTAGCCTTCATTCCGTATTTCGTTAAGAGCTCTTCTGTTTGGCCAGATTCGCCGAAATGATCTGGCATACCTATGCGTTCAAGTGGAACGGGTGTATGCGCCCCGAGGGATTCTGCGATCGCTCCGCCAAGTCCACCCGTGATTTGATGATCTTCAACACTAACGCAACAGCCTGTTTTTTGGACGCTACTCTCAAGAGTGGAATGGTCGAATGGTTTTAATGTATGACAGTTGAGAACTTCCGCGTTGATTCCTTCGGCATCAAGTTCGCGTGCGGCGACGAGTGCTTCATAGAGAAGCGGACCACACGCAGCGATTGTAACATGCGTACCCTCCCAGCAGATATTTGCTTTGCCGATTTTAAATGGCGTTTTTATTGTTGTAATAACGGGAGTTTTGTCACGTTCAAAACGAAAGTAGCATGGGCCGACAATCTCGGCGACGGCATGTGTACATTTTCGTGTTTCCTCCATATCACATGGGACAATGACAATGAGATTTGGGAGAACTCGTGTGATGGCGAGGTCCTCAAGCGCTTGATGTGTTGCACCGTCGGGCCCTACGGAGATCCCCGCGTGTGCTCCCGCGACTTTAACATTTGATTTGCTGTAGCAGACGGAAACACGTAGCTGATCCCAATTTCGACCAGGAACAAAGACAGCGTAGGAGGAGACAAAGGGGATTTTTCCAGCAAGAGAGAGGCCAGCCGCGACACCCATCATATTTTGTTCTGCAACACCACACTCCACAAATCGTTCTGGATATTTTTTTAAAAAATGATGTGCACGTGTAGATTCTGCAAGATCGCCAGTCAGGACGAAAATGTTCGAGTTTGTATCACCGAGTTCGACGAGTCCTTTGCCGTAGCCATCGCGTGTGGGGAGCCGTTCGGCGTTGGTATCAAAGATTTGTGGGTTGAGATAGAGTTCAGAATTTAGCATATTATTCGTGTTCACTCGTGATTTGTCCGCCCAGAGTGCGGAGTTCCATGAGGGCAATCTTTGCTTCTTTTGCATTTGGCGATTTGCCATGCCATTCAAAACGGTTTTCCATAAAATCTACGCCTTTGCCTGGAATAGTGTGGCATAGGATTATGGTCGGGCGTTCATAGATGGCACGTGCCTCGTTTGCCGCGTCTACTATTTCTTGGATATTATGGCCATCAACTTCGATTACGTGCCAGTTAAATGCTTCAAATTTAGCGCGGAGGGAGTCGAGCGGTAAAATATCCTCTGTGAATCCATCGATTTGAATGTTATTCCGATCAATAAAAACGGTGAGTTCGTGTAGTTGAAATTTGGCTGCGAGCATGATGGCTTCCCAGTTTTGACCTTCGTCAAGCTCCCCGTCGCCCGTGAGGCACCATGTGTGCCAAACGGGGAGTTTTATCTCTGAGTCTGCATTGTTTTGTTGGATGTTTCCGCGGGCGGCGATTGCCATACCGATAGCTTGTGATAATCCTTGTCCTAATGGACCTCCGCATGTTTCAATCGGAAGGTCCGGTCGAAAGTGATTATTTGAATGTCCTTGCAGCCGCGTTCCTAGTTTGCGAAGCGTCTTTAGCTCCTCGCGCGGAAGATATCCACGATTTGCAAGCGTGGCATAAAGAACGGGACAGATATGCGCGTTTGAAAGAACAATTCGATCGCGATCTTCCGCCGCCCGTGTCTCAGGCGTGATGTGCGCAATTTCGTAATACAGCGCAGTGAACACGTCGGCCATGCCGAGCGACCCCGCACTATGGCCGCTTTTCGCCGCAAGGAGCGATGTAATAATATCCTGTCGAATAGTATTTGCAATTACTTCGAGTTCGCGAAGACGTTTGGATGTGAGCATAAGTATAGTGTACGCCTTTCGTCGCTTCTCGAAAACTAAACCCCGCCGAAATGGCGGGGTTTAAGATGTCTGCGCGGAGCGTGCGGCTTGAGAAACGTTGTTTTCAATCTGCACTATTGAACGTTGACAGTACCTAACATCACCGTGTGATTTGCATCGTGGTAGTTGAAGGATCCTGCAGAGTTGAAGACATGACTATACGTTCCTTGATAGGCCATGTTACCCGAGGCCCATCCGTTGCCCATTACATTATGAGGTATGCTATCTTGATTGACCCATGTTACAGCTGTACCAGCTTTTACAGTTACAGTTGTCGGAACAAAACCATTTGTGATAGTTCCGATTGAGATTGTAACCTGGTTTGTATCAAGCTGTTTATC
>QIKL01000036.1 GCA_003231955.1 Candidatus Uhrbacteria bacterium
CCTGCCCCGCCGATTACTCCTCCAACTCCATTAACATAATCTGTAAAAAAACATCCCCCGATACAAATCAAGGGGCATTTTATACTATACAGATGCTAAGAAGCAATACCATGTCTCCGTCTCCTTTTGGAGAAAACAATAGCGCCACACTAGCCGCAGATTAAACTTCTGGAACTCTTGACAATACTCATAAAAAAGGTACAATCGTATGCCTCACCCTTTTTATTATCTTGTTTCTTTCCCACAAAATAAAAATGAGAGGAGAAGAACATGATCGAAAGAGATGATGTTCTGTGTTGCAAAGAAGGAACATGCAAATTTCTGCGGCGTGGCAGGATAATCACAGTGAACGATAGGCAGTTGTTCACTCTTCCTGACGCGCACGTTCACCTTGCTGTCGCAAACGTAATGGCTCATAAGATCGGGCCGTCGTTGCACAGTTTGATCGAGACGCATCCAGCGGCGGATGGATTCGAATATCGCTTTGGAAGCGGTATTGTCACCGTCCACGTGTTGGCGGAAATTATTTTAAAACTTGATGAGATCCACGAATGGCTCCATCAAGCCCACGAACCGTCTGGCGGCATCAATCACATCGACGGCTACGTGAACTCCGCCGGACGGATGGCACTCACATGGATGCTTGGTGCGCTCTTCGGAGAAGCATATAACGTGACCTCTTCCGAGGTCCGCATAACGTGGCGGGCAAAGAATATCCCCCGCTACCCTTCGACTCCACCGCCAAAGCGGTTCAGTCTCTAGTCTCTCAACCTAGCTCAGAAAGCCTTCGGGATCCGTTCTCGAAGGCTTTATCATTTTTATGCGACTATACTATAACGATGCCCACCTAGAGATAACTGGATGCATTCTTAATAAAAAGCAGCTCACAATACCTAATTTTACACATCACTATATTTTAAAAAACTCCGCAATTCCCACCGTGTAAAATACACAGATACAACATAAAATCGACCGTCCTACATTCTAAAAAAAATAACCTTACTACGCTTATCTTCACCAGATATTAACATTCATCATCAAACGATAAACGAACCTAACGCTATCCCACAAACATAAAATCAACGATATGTTTCCCTTGCACAAAAACATGATTCATTCATGAGCTCCGTACCAATAATTGTCATCGCACCACAATACGGGCTACCATGGATACATGTCGAAATATTATCACGTAGCCGATTTGCTTAGCCTTATGGCACAGGAACAGCTAAGCGATGTGCACTGCCTCGTAGGATTACCGCCGACCGTACGCAAAAATGGACGTCTCGGCGCTGTAGGCGATGCTGTACCCATCACGAAAAATACACTGGCCGCTGATATCAAAACATTGCTTACGTCGGATATTCATGCCCGCTACCTTGCCGAACGAACCGTAGATACTTCCGTCGGCACGCCAGATGGATCACGTTTTCGTCTCAATGTTTATTTTGAAAAAGAAAATCCGGCTCTTGCTGTTCGCTACATTCCTTCCAAGATTCCAACACTTGCGAGTCTGCACCTTCCGCCAATCGTAGACCGATTTCTCACTCTCACAAACGGAATTGTACTAGTCACAGGTCCGGCCGGTGCTGGCAAAACAACACTTCTTGCCGCAATGCTTGAAGAAATCAACAAAACGCGGTCAGAACATATACTAACATTTGAAGATCCTATCGAATTTCTCTTCCATCCAAAACAGTCAATCATCTCTCAGCTTCAACTAGGGCGTGACTTCCTAAATTTTGAATCGGCACTTAAACATGCACTCCGACAGGATCCAAATGTCATTTTGATCGGCGAAATGCGCGACCTCGAAACAATGAACGCAGCTCTGGCGCTGGCCGAGACCGGCCATGTCGTGTTTGCGACTTTGCACACCAATAGCGCCGCTCAGACCGTCGAACGTATCGTAAATGCTTTTCCAGCATACCAACAAACACAAATCCGTCTTCAACTTTCGCTCGTGCTCCGCGGCGTTATCTCTCAGCTCCTCCTCCCCGCACAAGATAGCTCGCTCTCTCCAGCGCGCGAAATCCTCGTAAACACGACAGCTGTCGCAAATCTCATCGCTCAAGGAAAAACCGAACAAATCCCAAACGTCATTCTAAGCTCAGCCGCAGATGGTATGCAAACACTTGATCAGGACCTCATTTCCATGGTCGAAGCACATATCATTACGGCCAACCTCGCACAAAAATATTCTCCGCATCCAAAACAATACGAAAGATTGGAGATGGAAGAGACTTAAATCGACCGACTTTCTTCAATAACATCCCGCAAATTCACGAGTCGCATTTCCTTCTCGCCACGAAACTTCCATTCTACGGAATCTTCTTTGAGCGTCTTCTCCGAAATTAAAATACGCAATGGACAGCCTATAAGATCTGCATCTGCGAGTTTTTCTCCTGGCGATGCATCACGATCATCCCACAAGACTTCGACACCTTCTTTTATCAGTGTGTCATAAAGATCTTCGGATTCTTCATCAATCCGATCCTGTATCTCTGCGTCTTTGGACTTCAAAGTCACGAGATGCACAGCATATGGTGCAACAGATTTTGGCCAAATAATGCCGCGTTCGTCATGTGATACTTCAACAATGGAACCGACAAGACGTGTTGTCCCGATACCATAGCATCCCATAAGGATTGTCTGCCGTTCGCCGGCCTCATCCATAAGCTGTACCTTAAACGCATCGGCAAATTTTGATCCAAGATCAAAAATATTTCCAATTTCAATTCCCTTTTTATATTCATATGCAGATCCACATGTCGGACAATTTTTTTTTACCGCACCTGGATCAAACATCTCACTATTCTGTGCCACTTCACACTTCGGACAGATGACAATTACATCTTCGCCCGCGTCGCTTACAACCTGAAACTCATGTGATAGTTTCTTCGTGAACGGCCCACCTGAGGCTTCGACGACCTTTGTATCAATACCGCAACGATGAAATAATTTTATGTACACATCCATCACCTTGCCATAAAAATTCTCGAGATCCCCTTGTGTCGCATGAAACGAATATAAATCTTTCATTCCGAACTCGCGACCGCGCATCACACCGGACTTCGCGCGAAGCTCGTCACGAAATTTAGATTGAATTTGATAAACTGCGACAGGTAAATCTTTGTATGAATGAATAAATAACCCGACAAGCGGCGTGACGATTTCCTCATGGGTCGGACCAAGCGCGTATTCCTTGTTTGTCTGACTTGGAACCTTAAAAAGAACATCCATGGAATTCCATCGTCCCGTGATCTCCCAGCTCTCCTTGGGTTGCAGCGCAGACATACGGATCTCTTGCGCACCTAATTTATCCATCTCCTCGCGAATAATATTCTCAACCTTATGAAGCACACGAAGACCGAGCGGGAGCCACGAATACACACCCGCCATCTCCTGATGAACAAAACCTCCCTGAATAAGATATTTCGCGTTTGCGGTCTCGGCATCAGCTGGAGCGGATTTGGATGTCTTGGTAAAGAGGCGGGAAAGGCGCATAGATTATTAAAAGCGTAACCTGCAACGGCTGCATTGTCCACTTATCTAATTCTAACCACAAACAAAAAATAAAAATACTCAGATATACTAAGCCCCGGTCGAGAGTAACCGGGGCTAATACGCTTGACGATACGGTTCACACGTCAGTCAATAACCACGCGATTTCTGCGTATTTTCCACGCGTGTATCCCACACCGACCTGTTCTGTTGTACCTATTCAAGATGGTCGTGCACGGCGATCCATCGTACTTTTTCGCCGAGCAACACATACCACCATACGATCCACGTTTGACCCGTTGTCCAGAATCACTGGCTGAAGCGAGTGTATCCGCCTCTGTGGAAACAATGTCTGGAACAGTCGCCATTCCAAGAATGTTCTGCGTAGAAATCCGTAATAGTGTCAATAGGAACCTCCGTCAGGTAATGTAATGATTCGTTTTGATGCTGCGCAAAGAAGGAAGAAGGAAAAGGACGAGTTTCAATATCATCAGCTTTTTCCCACTGTGTCAAGACCAAAAAAATGAAGTTTCCTAAAAAAAGAAGCCCCTTTCGAGGCTTCGACGTTGTTAGAAGAAATAGACAATGTGATTTAATGAGTCACATTAAGATCAGGATTGAGCGTACCGACATGAATGCCCTGCGGCTCCAAATCTGGAACCTGATCAAGGCGAATGAGCTTAACAATTTTTCCATCATTGATCGGTAAAATCCATCCTTTGGCGATGAACACCGAGAGGATCTGCACAGATACAATCGACGAGATCACAAGCCGAACGCACAACGTTCGAACCGGTTCAAGAATGCACAATTCGCCCCGAGATCTCCAATCGATCGCGTGCTCCGATAATTTGCTAAACGCTGTTTCAAGCATTTCGTTGTCTTGATCTTGGAAAGGACCTACGACATTTGATGTTTCAGAAAGTGTTGGAATCCGCATTTCTACCATATCTCCCATAGCCAACAAAATGGCATCGACCTGACTCCATGACAAACTCAGAGCTCTACCAATTCGACGAAGGTGATCCTTCTGAATCTGACGAATTCGCTCGCGAGACCTCCCCAGACGTCGACCTACTTCATGGAGCGTCAATGGAAAATCGCCATCCAATCCGTACCTTAATGTGAAGATAAGTCGCGTCCTATCATCCATACAAGACACGGAGTCACTGACGTATCGAATAATTGTATTGTTGTCCCAAAAGAATCTCCTGAGATCCGACTGCAACCATCCAGACGGTGCTGATTCGTTTTCGGGCGCCACTAGCACATCCGACAACGTTAGCTGTGTCCATGGACCCAACTTCTTATCCAACGAAATTGCTGATAGCGCGCCTTCATGTCGTACCCTATCAAACTTTTGGCGCGACATGGATTTTGCAGCCTTCGGCTCTAGCCTATGGACCTCCTCAAACAATTCATTTTCATCTGGATGACATCCGTTCGCCTCCACGAATCGCTGTTCAGCCTCCCTGTTGAATCTCAATGCGTCATG
>QIKL01000032.1 GCA_003231955.1 Candidatus Uhrbacteria bacterium
TGCATAAGTGGACTTGTCGTTGATGCATCCCAGACGGCAAGTCCGCGCGTATTCAAATCCGAGAGACGTGATGGATGCGTCCCGTTCCGTACAAAACCGAATATTCCATTGTATGATGCCCGCGACCAATCAGACTGCTCAAGCTGAGAAGCATATATCGGACGCATCTCCAATTGTGTTCCAGCTGAATCACGGACCATTCCCAACTCAATAAGAGGCTGTCGAATCGAACGAAATTCCATCGTTATATCCACCGTATCATACGGCCCGGGAACCCGTGCGGTAAAATAGGTAGGATCACGAAAAATACGCTGACCTGTCCACCCATCCGACTGGATACCTGGAGACGTGACTCGCTCCGCAGGTAGGAGTGGAAATATCCATGCGCTTGATCCATCAAGGTCCGTAGATACATGAAAAATGCCAGACGGAGGAAATCGAAGAACCGCAAGCCATACCGCAGCGATTATCGCCACAGCCCATGGTGCCGCGAACAAAACAACGGCCAGTGGTCGAGGAATATTCATGGCGTCGTGTTTGCCGTGTTGAGAAAACCAAGACTATACAGAGACTCCGTCTGACCAGATAACAATTCATCTACACTAATATTCGATGATCCAAGTACATAAAGCCGATGCGGATCCAATGTCCGTGTATACAATTCAACGGGACGATTCGTTGTCTGTAAGAGTCTATAGATCTCCGACGCTGGCGGGAGTGGGCTTGCTACTGTGAATGCAGGAAAGAATATTTTATCGCTGCGATCTGAAAGAATAATCGCATTCGATGGCACTAACTGCATCGTATCAAACAGAATATCTGTATTTTCCTTGCGCACGCGAACATCCGCCAAAACACCTTCGTCATCCCGCGAAAGCGCTGTCCAAGCGCCAAAGATATACAAACTCACCACAATCATCCCCACAAGCACATACGCATATTTTCGGTTAATCTTTTTAGTGAACCATTCAGCCAACGCCCCAATAGCAAGTGCTGCTACCGGCGCAAGCGGGATAAGGTAACGTAAAAACGAATTTCCCGTTGATGTTACGTTCAATCCAACATGATCTTGATAGATTGCCTGTCCGTAGACGAGAATGAGCGAAATAATGGTCCACGCACCGACAAACCATGCACGCCGTAAACGTTTCTGTTTCCAAGTTGCGATCGCAGCAAGGATCGTTAAAATTGTCCACGGAGCGAGATAGCCAAAAAGGTAATTTTTAACATTAAACCACACGTTCATCGGATGAAACCCAAACGGCCATCGCGCCATAGCCACCGACGCTGCTCCTCCCGCACCAACAATAACCGCATCGCGCATCCAGTACCCAATGGCAAATGGATCGCCGTATGTAAGATATGCAACGTAGGAATAAATTATACCGATGATCACTACCCCTCCCGCCGAGTACCAAAACCATTTTCGTTCATGAGGATGTTTCCCCTTTTCTCGACTCTGCCACGCTAGCCAAATCCACGGGAGCATCCAAAATACTTCCACGGGACGAATCGCAAGTGCGAGACCAAGAACAAGACCCGCACCAAGACTCCTGACAGCGCTCCGTTTTCTCCAAATGAGATATGCTGCCCAAATTGTGAGACAGACAGCATTTAAATTCGGGAACAAACCACGATTCGCATAAAGAATAACCGTTGGAAACGATAGCCAAACGCTCACGACAAGGAGCCGTGGACCCACATGCCAAGACTCTGTAAACCGAATAAGTGGATATATAACGGAAAGCACAAAGAGCGCTGCAAAAACCAAAAAGACCAACTCGCCAAATGCTTGCCCAAAGATACCGACGACCATCGGAAGACCAAGAAAGCCAACTGGTGCCATCGTAGCATCTCCAATTGAAACAAAACTCCGAGGGTGGAGCCAAGGGAATTGTGCGAGGAGCGGCTCCGAAATACCCATCCGTCCAGAAAGACCAAAATTCACAGCAGAGACCGCGACGGCAGTTTCATCCGGACTCAAATAGGAAGCAAATCCTGCCGTAGGAAGGATTAGTAAAGGTAGAATCTGAGCCAAAATCGCAAATGCAAAAAGCAAACGTACACCGATGTGCTTAAACATACGATAAGAGTGTACCACGCGCGCCATTCCATTCCATGCTTCTCTAGTCGAAAATCCCCCGCAAATGTGATACGTTGTCATGCATGGGAAAGAGATCTATCGCCACAGCAATCATCGGTGTAATGCTGCTCCAGCCCATCGGAATGATCGCCCATGCACAGGTGCTCAATTTCGATCAAGGATTCAACCCGAATCATATTCTTGATAATTCGGATATTTTTGATGTACACGGGATGACGTATGACAATATGGTTAGATTCCTTCGGGCAAAAGGGACACTCGCGGATACCAAAATGCCGGATATTGACGGAATAATGAAACCGATTCCAGACATCATCTGGCGTGTCGCGAATTCATATAAAATCAATCCGAAATATCTTCTCGCACTAATTCAAAAAGAGCAATCGCTTGTCGAAGACCCCAACCCGACACAAAAACAGTTTGATTGGGCCACTGGGTATGGCGTGTGTGATTCTTGCAGCAAAAACGACCCGTCAATCCAAAACTTTAAAGGTTTCGCATCTCAACTTGAATGGGCGGCGAAACAGTACCGAGAAAAATATCTCCAACAGCTCCTTGGAAACGGAGAGACATTAACAGGCACGGCGCCTGGAAAAACTATCGCGATTGATGGAATTCAAATAACCCCAGTAAACGATGCGACGGCGATGTTGTACACATATACGCCCCACATCCACGGTAATCTCAACCTGTGGCGTATTTGGCGGAGATGGTTCAGTCTTTCGTTTCCAAACGGAACAATTGTTCAAGCAAAAACCAGCGGGAAGACCTATCAAATCCGTTTTGGTGAAAAATGGCTTTTTGCATCTCCGTCCGTCCTCGCATCACTCGTTGATCCGAATAAGATTGTAATGGTTTCGGATACCGAACTCACAGCCTATCCTGATGGTCCAGAAATCAAATTTCCAAAGTTTGCACTATTAAAGGATTTGGAAAACCGTATCTGGCTCTTAACTGGCGAGTCGAAACGCCACATTAAAAACATGGCTGCGTTCCACAAATTCGGCTTCAATATGGATGAGGTAATCACACTGGATTCAGATTCCGAATTGACTGAATATCCAACTGGTGATCCAATTACCGTTAAAACACAATTTCCACAGGGAGTCGTCATGCAAAATAAAACGGACAAGTCACTATGGTACGTCGAGGGGAAAACGAAACAATATATTCCAGATGACATCTTTCTTAGCCTTTATTTTCGCGGCCGACGAGTTATCAAGGTCTTCGCCGCAACGCTCGAAACATACGCGACAAAAAAGCCATATCAATTTCATGACGGTGAACTCATTCGTGCAACGACGGCTCCAAGTGTCTACGTTGTCGAACAGGGGGTCCTTCATCCGATTCCATCCTCGAATATCTTTAAAGCGCTTGGTTGGCAATGGAAGAACGTCGTAACCATTCCAGATTCCCTCATCACAATGTATACAGTCGGCACTGCAATCGCCGATAACGCATTGCCACAACCAACAATCCTCACAACATCAACGGCGACATCGACCACGGAAACTTCAGCGACAAACACTTCCATCCTATGATTATCTTTGCGGGAATTATCCCTCACTCCCCTCTCCTCGTACCGTCGATAGGTAAAGAACATCGCGATGAGCTCGCTTGTACTCTTGCGGCGATCAAGGAAATAGAACAAGCCCTCTATCTCGCGAAACCTGACACAATCTGTATTATCGCCCCGCACGGCGTACGATATCCAGATGCTTTTAGCATCAACCTCGTTGATACCTACTCTGGCGATTTCAAATCCTTTGGAGATTTCTCCACTTCTATCACTGCGAAGAGTGATTTTCTCGCTATTGATCACATTCAACGAAAATTACGCGAAGAAAATATCCCGTTCACTCTGACCTCAACAGACGAACTCGATTATGGTTACACTATCCCGATCCTTTTACTTACACCGCATCTTCCGCCCACATGGAAGCTTATCCCCGTTTCTCCATCAATGTTTGACGCAAAATCGCACTATGAGTTTGGTAAACAACTCAAACGGATCCTCCATGCAGATCAGCGCCGTGTTGCGGTCATTGCAAGCGCAGATCTCTCACACAAACTCACCAAAGATTCTCCTGGTGGCGCATCAGCTGAAGGTCCACAGTTTGATCAGGTTATAACAGATGCAGTATCCACAAACAATCCAAAACAGCTTTTTACATTGAGTCCTGATATTGTCGAGGGATCTGGACAATGTGGCTTCCGTCCCATTATGACACTCCTTGGAACACTAGACGAAATCAACGTTACACCAACAAAACTCTGCTACGAAGCGCCATTCGGCGTAGGATACCTAACCGTTCGGTACGACATTCTTTGATTCTTCATGTATATCACGGTCATTCCCGCCATTCGGACTATCCCAGGCGTGGAAGAATTCGATTATACCGTCAATGACAACGTAGACGTCCGCGCTGGTGATGTTATCCGTGTTCCGTTTCGTTCCCGCCTAATCCCAGCGCTCGTTATTCGCCGGAGCAAATATAGCGACTACGCAAACCGGACCAAAACAATCGAGGACCCATCCATTTTACTCCGTACGAATTCCATCTTTCCGGCAATCGTTGAACATACGGCTCAACGAACGTTCACTTCGCGTCCCAGTATCGTGTCAGCATGGATTCGGACTATACCAAAACGCGCCCCTTCTCTCCCATTAAATACCATCCTTCCGCCAAAACAGATTAAAATACCAGAATACGCTACGCAGTATCTTGTCCAGCGTTGGCACGATCCCCGAGGTCTTCTACCTTTTGCGCG
>QIKL01000016.1 GCA_003231955.1 Candidatus Uhrbacteria bacterium
TGTCGCGATGCGGCCCCGTCGGGGGCCATTCTCAAGCGCCGTAACACGCTGCTCAAGGAGATTGAGCCGACCCTCGTTTCTCCGCGCTAGGCCTATCGCCACGATAAGTTCCCCGCGGATGCCGTCGACTGCGCCGCGAAGCGCGTTGAGACGGTTTTCGTGATCGCGGACCGCGACCATCTCCACGTCCAGCTTCCGTTGAAACTCATCGAAACGCCCGCCGGACTTGAGCGCCTCAAGCTGCTTACGCAGCATTGAGACGTCTCCTCCACCACTCGCTGCGAGCGCCGCAACACGTGCGGAGAGCAGCGAGAAGGCGGACGCCTTTGGGACACACACTCGCTCCCGGAAAGTCTGGGAGACGACGGCGACAAATCGTGGATCACCACAGTCACACCGTCCGTTGACGATGCGACTCCTTGACCCATCCGGGAGTTTACACACCCCCGGCGGGAGGCGCTTGGTCTTCTTAGCCTTCTTCTTGTTGACCCGTCGCGAGTGCTTTTTACAGTAGGGGTCGTCCGGGTGACCCGGACAATATACCCCCAGGCATCTGCTCGCCGCCGCTTCCAGGTCGGCGGCCGAGGACTTCTGCGTTTTCACCTCAGACGTGCACTCCCTCAGCTGCTTCTGCAGCTGCTGCACCGCCGTCGGCGTAGCTGCCGGCGAAGGGGGATCTAGCCCCTTGCTCTGCGCCGCCACTGGGTTAGTCAGAACCAACCCGAACACGGCCGCGAGGGCCGCGAACAACACCGTCACAAAAAAACGTTTCATCTTTTTTCTCCGTTGTGAGGGTTGCGGCCCTACCGGGACCGCAGAGTCCCGGTTTTTTTTCTAAATTGGGAAAGTAAGTCCAGGCACAAAGGTCCTGGAGCCGTCCCATGTGCAGTTAGAGACAGGAGGAAAAATCTCCAATCAACACGACGGAACGGATTCAAAACCCTAGTATACGATGGTCGGCACACCAGTCTCTGGAAAGGTTCATATGACGTGCTACCGTAGCATAAACTTATCAGAATGTCAAGATTATCCATGTATAAAAGAAACCACCGAAATGGTGGCCTCTTTTTGGCTTATTTTAGGTCATTATACGAATCTCCGAACTCGACCCAAAATCCATGCCGACGCTAACAAAAACCCGACAATCGCCCCTAAAAGACCGTTCCGTAAAAAATTAGGCCTCGCAAAGAATCGCGATGGAAGCGGGTCATCAATAATTTGAACTCGGACGGAATATCCAAAATAGTTCGGTGCTGCGGCCTGCAACTCCTGCGCAACTTTTACAGAATATTCGATCGCCTGCGCCCGGTCTGGATGATAGGCAATAATTTGCATAAGCCCTGTTCCAGCATCCACTTTTGTCTCAATAGTCTTCCGCCACTTATTTCTCTTATTAATCTCATCTGTTGGAAAATAACTAGCATCAAGCTTCTTATCTTTCATTACAGCGTTAAAGAAACTTGAAGTATAAATAATCTCAGAAAGATTCTGCGCAATACGCTCCGTCGATTTGATGGCCGTATACGGATCAAAACCAGAAGTGTTGGTCTGTGTGATTAAAACACGCTCGGTAGCGGAATACTCCAACGGTTGAACTAATGAAAACGCCAATGCCAATAACACTCCGACGACGGTCGAAATGACCATGAAACGCCAAGCGCGGGCAAATAAACGGACGTAATTCGTTGTAGCCATGAGTTAGTATTTATTAATATAGTTTAAATGTTATTCCGAAAAATAGAGAATAGAGAATTATTTCATTACCTCGCTTGTAATAGTCTCCCCGAGCGTAACTGGAATATCCATATCGGAACCGTCGCGAAGGACGCGCAGCGTGACATGAGTTCCTGGCTGATAGTCGGCCAGTACTTCGCCAAGGTCCGCACTCCCATCAAGAGTATCATGTTCAACCCGTAAAATCACATCTCCTGCTTTGAGACCAGCTTTTGACGCGGCGAGATTGTGCATAACACCAAACTTTCCCGTCTTTGTATTATCCTGAATAAGTGCTCCTTGATCTGGAAGTCCATCCCGCGACCCATTGATGCGCAAATCAGCGAGATCAACTGTCCGAACACCAAGCTGTGCATGACGAATCTCACCATTAGATAATAAAGACGTAAAAGATACCGCAATAACGGAGGCAGGAATGAGACTCACGCGCTCCCCCACCGTACTGTCGATCAATCCTACAAGGGAACCATTCGGATCCCATACTGCGCCGCCACGATCACCAGTTTTGCTCACACCATCCACAATAATCCTCCGCGAGACCTTTTCGCTTGAAACTGGATTCGTTCCGGTCCGTGCGGTCGTTGACAGTGTGACCGATGGTTCTAATTCTCCCGCACGCGCCTCAATCCACAGCTCATCACCTGGAAGAAGATTCCGCACATATGCGAATGCCGTCGGCGTTAAACCAGTCGCCGATGTCTTAAGAAAAGCGACGTTATCAAGATGATCAATAAAGCCGCGACTCACATTATAACTCTGGCCGTTAATCCAGACGGTTAGATTAACAAGGCGCGTTCCGTTGATAGCAGCGGCGTCGGCAACAAGCCACCCATCAGATGTGAGAACGACAGCGCGGCCGATGAGACGATCTTTCGTTAAAAGGCGACTTTTGAGTGATACTCCTTTGGGTTTATGATATATCGATACGACAGACGAAACACCGCGTTTGGCAAATGCTGGAGGTACCAGCGTCCGTATGGCGCGTCGCTTAAGCGGAACCAGAGCAAAGGTTGACGTCGGTGCCGTAGGAGCCACAGTTGTACTTGTCGCTGCCAGACGAGCCGTTTTGGAAATCGGAATTTCTGGAATAATTGTCGACGCGGTAAATCCCGCAGCTGCACCGGCGAGCGCGCCACAGACCGTCGCTGCGACGAGCGTCAAAACGAGGCGTTTCAAAGATGCGGATTGCGTGGTCATAATTTATAAATATATCAAAACCATTTTGCAGTCGAGAGGCTAACGACGGCAATAACGATCATGCCGATTGCCTCGCTCCATGCAACACGATGCGACGGTTTAGGATTATAGAGATACCGACGCATCCGCAGGACACCACTCATAATCACAGCCGCAATCAATCCCTGCATCGCCATACTGACTGGAAGAAGCAGACCCACTAATCCGATTTCAATACCGGTACAAATACCGACAAGCGACCAGATGCGATTTTGCGATCGTGTTGCGTCTGGATGGCTTGTCGTCCGAAATAAAATGTACCCGAGTACCGCAGCCATGAGTACATGCCAAATACGATCAGAATGGATAAAAATAACAAGTCCAATAGAAGTCGATATAGCATACCACATAATTATAGGAACATAACTGATATTCACTCGCGATATTCCATTGACAGGATAGGCACTGGGGTGATGCACCATGAGGAAAAGAACCTCAAGAGAAAGGAACGACGACACACCTGCAAAGGCTTCAAGTAGAACAAACTGCCACGTCTTCTCCGTAAGAAGAAATGCGAACGCCAACGCAACGAGCAAAATAAAACTCGGTGTCAGTTTACCGGCAATTTCACGGATACCCAGGTTTCTGTGCGCGATCGCAACGGCGCCGAGCGGAAATGCAACGAGGCCGATCATAAGGATCCACGGATACAACGTTGGATGAAATTGTTGTTGCCAAAAGACGATGGCTTCGAGTAAACCAACGGCAAACGGAATGAGACGGATTAGGAGGATCATGCGTGAATGCACGTATTGTGCGGGTTTGGTAAATGGATATCAAGGTGCCGCGCCAGAAATCGCTCCTTGTGGTGCCGCAACGACCGTGAGACTCCCGTTGTTCAGTCGGAAATCTTTCAGCGATGTATTCTCAAAACGCAAAAAAAACGTCCCAAGATTTCGAGAGAAGATCGTGCCTACTACCTGATAGGCTATGGATGGCGGTAACGGATAATCACCAATACGTACATCGACTGGTGTGAAACTTACACCACCATCATGAACACTCGGCGTTAGTCGGACACGAAGATCCGCATGCCACGGACCATTTACAAATCTTCCCGTTAACTCAATATCCGTCGGACGGATCACAACTTGGGACGTTACCCGCTTCCATGCATTCCGCTTCAGTGCATTATCAATTGCGCTTTCAAATACTGCCGTCAATTCTCGTTCTGTGATCTGAATTGAGAACGGCCCGAGAGTACATCCGTCCTAAATCGTGAACCGATAAGAATACGAAAGGCGTCCGTCGTCATAGCTGGAGCCATAACAACACGTGTCGGTTGTGGTCCCGTATAGAATCTCGAAAAGAAAGGAACGCGGAGAACACCAGATTCTGCGATGGCAAACACGACGGCGAATAAAATAAGAAGTAATACGATGGCAGAAATCGCTGCACATGAAAAAACATTCTTCCCGATTTTTGGCCTGATGTGTACTGATGTTTTAATAGGCGCATCAGGTGTCGGCGATGATTGCGACATCATCATAATGATTGTGAATCAGTATATGCAGATCGGAGACGATCTACGGCTCCTGACTTACCCCGTTCCATAGACAAAAGCGCCATAACAATGGCGAGATGGGTATCGCGATCCTGCGATGCCACGGTCAAAGAGAGCATTTTATCTTTTGCAGCTACGACCTGTTTTACCGATGGTGAAGTCGTATGCAAAATCGGCTCAATTATAGATTGAACATGCGTCTTCCATGAGGCATGAAGTTCTGATATAGATACAGACGACAAAGGTGGTGGTGGTGATAATGATGGCGACGAAGATGGAACGGGATGGAAAAATAAAACAGATAGGTAAACCACAATAACGGCAAGAATCGTCCCAATAATAATTATGACGATCTGTGCCGATGTCTGTGTATCGTGTCTCATACATCAGATAGGTCTCTTCTTTACTACTGATCGATAACGATAAAACTCAGTCAGCGCCGCAGAAATCGCCGTTGCGACCGGAATAGCCAAAAGAGCACCAACAATACCAAAGAGTTTAGCACCAACGAGGAGCGCGACGATGCTCACGAGCGGATTCAGCCCGACCGCCTTTTGCATCACTTTAGGTACGATGATGTGACCTTCAAGTTCTTGAATAATAAAAACCACGAGGAGCGCGAGGAGCGCGAGAAAAGACGACTGGCTAAATGCGATAATGAGAACTGGAATCGCGCCAAGAATGGGACCAAGATACGGAATAAATTCCGTAAACCCGCCAAAGATAGCAAGTACGAGCGCAGCATTGACACCGATGACGCTTAGGCCAATATAATAAAACACACCGATAATGAGGCAAAGCGAGAGCTGACCGATAAGCCACTTGCCAATCTTCTCCTCGACACGTTTTAAGACCGAGGAGATGAGATCTTTATATTTCTCTGGAACGAGGCTCTGAAACGCATTGTGCGCGTCACGATCCTGCACGACCATATAGTATGCCATCACGAGGACAACAATGAGTCCGATGAGTCCGCCAAAAAAACTAGTGAGTGACGAAAAAATACCGACAGCAGCATGACTCACTTGTGCTTCAATAGACTGCACACCAGCTCGCAGATTATCTGAGAGGCCATACGTCGTTGAGAGATCACGGAGCGTCGTGACTGCACCAGCAAGTGCTTGCCATGATTTTCCGAGAGATCTAATAAGACTTGTCGTCTGGACAATAATCGGCGGCAAAAGCAATCCGATAGTAAGCGCAGCGACACCGAACATTATGAGATAAAAAAAGATGACTGTTACACCTTTCGGAACCTTTCGTTTAGACAAAGCTATCACAGCTGGATGCATCAATGCCGCCAGAAAAAGTGCAGCAAAGAGAAGTGCAAGGATATCCCGAATAAGATATAAAAATCCGAGGATCAAAAAAATCCCAATAATTTTAAGGATGGTTGCAGTCTCGATAACGATTTTCCGTTCTTGCATGGATATATGTTGAAAAAAATCTATCGCTCGTAATCTATCGCTCGTGTAGAGTATACTTGAATACCCATGCAGATGAAACAGCTCGCCATTAAAAACGTCAACTGGACAAGGAGTTGTCCTCCTTATCATTCTCAGAATATCTTTTTTCTGATGTGATGCTCGTATGACAACCACCCCATCAGCACGCTTTGCTAATAATCATAAAGCTCATTATGATTACGATACCCTTGAACGATTTGAGGGCGGATTAGTGCTAACTGGGCAAGAGGTAAAATCAATTCGCAACGGTGGTGCAAAAATCGACGGCGCATACCTAACGCTCTCTCGCGGAGAATTATGGCTCACTGGCGCGCATATCCGACCTTTTATCAAAGCAGGAAGCTTGGATGACTATGATGCGGCACGCTGGAGAAAAATCCTGCTTCATAATAAAGAACTAGCTTATCTGGCGGGGAAAATCCAAGAAAAAGGCTTGACATTAGTACCATTTTCACTGTATGCTTCGGGCCGTCAGATCAAGTTGTCCTTCGGACTATGTCGCGGGAAAAAGACCCATGACAAGCGCGAAACCCTCAAACAAAGGACTATCGGTCGCGAGATCGCCCGCCATCTGCGCGGGGAAAATATCGAGTGACTAAATCCAAGGGGATGACGAGCTTCGACGGACGAAATGTTCATATCGTGCAGGCTGAGCTGGGTTGCCTCATAAAACCGATCCAACAAACAATAATTGCCAACATTGTTTCCAAGGCAAAAGATGCGATCGCTTCGGCGTTCCGCGTCTCGACACCTGCAATGGCTCTCGCCTAAACTCTAGGCTCGAGGCCACGTTCCCCTACTCCGCGTCCGACGGATAGGATTGAACGTCATTTTTCGGACTATGCCATGTAAAAATGCAAATTTTTATGTGACGGGGTTCATACGCTCGCATCCCGCATGAACCGACATTGGCGGATGCGTAAGCATGCGCGTCTCGTCCGCTTATCCGCGTGTGTTAAAATTCTGAGCGGTCCAAGCCTGTAAATGAACGATCTGGATGTTCCGGACGGACGGGGGTGCGACTCCCCCCATCTCCACCATGCTCGGTATCGTTGTATCGTATCGCGCTCCGCATCCGTTTTAGTATGTGCCAGTGCCCCGACGATCGCCTGCGTTTTGCCCAGATAATGTCGAGGCAAGACCAGACGGCGAACCGATCCCAAAACCGTAACCCTCTCTTGCGAATCATCTTAAGATCACCCAGATCCAATGCGCATCCATTATCATCGCCGGCGACAGTCGAACAAGCCTAAAGGCCCAATTTATCGAGCCAATGAACAAATCCGCGTCCCAGAAGTCCGTCTCATTGATGATCATGGAACATTCCTTGGTGTCATGAAGACTTTTGATGCGTTAAAACTCGCTCGCGAACACGAAGCTGATCTAGTAGAAGTTTCGCCAAAAGAGCAGCCCCCTGTGTGTAAACTTTTGGATTTTGGCACGTTTAAATATCAAAAAGCAAAAGAACAACAGGCTCAAAAAGCACATGCAAAAAAAGTGGACATTAAGGGTGTCCGTCTTTCGGTGAAGATGGGAATACACGACATGGACGTTCGTAAAAAGAAGGCTCTCAGCTTTTTAGAAGAAGGAGATAAGATTAAAATCGAAATTCGGATGCGCGGCCGCGAAAAAGCTCATGGAGAGCTTGCATTTAAACGCATCGAAAATTTTATAAAACTTTTGGAAGAGACCTATACGCTCACGATTGAACAAAAAATCACGCGTCAGGCGGGCAACGTTTCAGCTATTATTGGACGCAAATCCTAAGTCCCTCTGGACAAGATATGAAACATTCGGTACAGTCTGCCAACTTCCGAAACATCTATGAAAACGCATAAAGCCGTTGCTAAGCGCATCAAGGTCACAAAAACCGGAAAACTTTTGAAGCTCAAAGCTGGCAAAAATCATTTCAATAGCCGTGAGAGCGGAAAGGTAACGCGCAATAAACGACGTGATGTAACTCTTGGCAATACATTCGCCAAGAGTATGAAGGCGCTGATGCCGCACTCCTAAGTCATTTGGAACACCAGCTATCTTATGCCACGAGTCAAACGCGGTACCAATCACATCAAACGCCGCAAAAATATTCTCGCCCGAACTAAGGGCATGATGTGGGGACGAAAATCTAAAATTACGCTTGCAAAAACCGCCGCCGTCAAAGCTGGTGTCAATGCATATCGCGACCGTAAGCTGAAGAAGCGTACAAATCGCGGGCTCCAACAAACGCGGATCAGTGCCGGAACAACGGCGTTTGGTATGAGCTATAGTGTGTTTATGGGTAACCTTAAAAAACGAAAAATTGAGCTGGACCGTAAGATCCTTTCTCAGATGGCCGCAACATATCCAGCTGTATTTGAGAAGCTCGTTAAGGCTTAACAAAAGATAAAATAGAAAGCAGACCCACACCTTCGCATGTGACATCGAAGGCGTTTTATGCTATGATTTTATATAAATATAAACCTGTATCTTTCTAATATATGTCTCCATCATTTGAAACACACCCAACAGAAAAATCCAAAAATCCAACCGGCGTCGAGTTGCCAGTTGAGCAGCCGACACAACAGACGAAATCTGAAAGGAGAAAAAATACAAAACAATCGCACAGAATACGTGTTACGGAAAAAAAACATCCGCTTCGCGCAGATCAGGAACTAGATCCTGTGAAGGTTGCGGATAGCGCTATGGTCCGCTATTACATGACCTTCAACGCTGCGGTAAATAGAGGCAAAATGAATCCAGAAATGCAAACAGATCTTGTTAAAGTATTGCGCGATGCAAGACAAG
>QIKL01000004.1 GCA_003231955.1 Candidatus Uhrbacteria bacterium
TTTGCGATATCTACCATTCCTGGCGGTGGATTAGAAACAGCTCGTCCATCAAACGATATCACCTCTGCACCACGCGTCGTACTGCGGTAATTCCGGTCAAGTTTAAATTGATGCGCAGCCATGAGCCCATAGACATCAAGCGGAACCTCTGTAGCACAAACGATCTGCCCTGGGCACGCCGTCTGGTCCTGAATTATATTCTCGGCATAATACGCGCCAACGATTTTCTGCACATTTGATTTAATGATGATATTCCCGCCCGCCCCGACAGAATTTTTGATAACGATCACACCGAACGACGCGAGATTTCGAAGAAACTTCAAACTGCCAGACCCAGAATATGTAATATCACCCGTGATAGTAAGATTACCTTCAACAAAGAGGAGCCCATCACCATGATCCGTTTGAAGCGTACCATTATCTAAGATCGTCGCACTGAGTGTCGCATTTCCTTGTATATAGTAGACTTTTCCACCAAGCAGAGACGGAAGTGCGATAGGTCCAGCGGGGAGCTCCACGACTTGACCATGACGACCAGACTTAATACCCGCGATATCAATTTTCCCAAGCGTCCCCTGATATGACCCACTGGACTTAGGTAACGTGATCGTTTGCCCTCGCGATCCGCTTTCAATACATCCAGATTCGCTCGTAAATCCAGTAATGCTTCCGTGTGCCGTCACACAATATCGCGTATTAAACTGACCAGCAAGAAGAGGCGATGAAGATGCGGCGATACCTTCCTGCGCGTACACGTTACCAAAATTAGTCTGTAACCAAGCTGGAACACATGTCGGCTCAACTGCCTGACAGGTTGGATCGGCACAATCTACAAGGCCATTGCCATCATCATCAATCGCGTTATGGCAGCATGCGTACGACCCAAGCGGCGCAAATGGTGCAGTCGTTGCGGTACAAGATGGCTCACTTCCAGCTGGTGGAGGCAACGGAGCACATGCGACCGGCGGACCTGCAAAACCAGCGCATCCCGGATCCGCACAATCCACCGTACCATTACCATTATCATCAATACCATTCCCACAAAGTTGGGTCACCGGCGGAATATTCGTATATCCCGTAGTACCGTTAAATGTGGTATTCCCTGGTGCTTCGACACAGTGATAATCCGTTTTACATGCCGGAGATGCGCAATCCACACCCGTTCCGTTATCGTTAATCCCGTTAAAACATGTATCATTACCCCACGCATCTGTACTCACTGGCAGCGATCCAGCACTCGTCTGTGGAATTTGTTGGCAAACAACCGTTCCTGTACACGCCGGATCCTGACAATCCGCAAGCCCATTCAAATCATTGTCCGTACCGTCTTTGCATGAAGACGGGCCATACGTCGTGCTATTCTCTGGAGCCGAATTTAGATATGCATGCGAAAAATCAATATAGCCAAACCCGGGCCCGCTCAAATTCCCATTCCACGCAAGTGAATCATATGGCGGCGGAACGTTCGGCGTAAATTTCTTCGTGGCTGGATTATATTGGACACGGTAGTTATATGCCCCACATGCGCCAGGATAATCCGCACAATTCAACGAGATCCAACCTGCATCTCCTTTACTGCACACCTTCCCCCACCCGTACAAAGGTGTGATACCAGAAATCGGATTCATGTGCGCCTCAAGCACTCCAGCGGGTGGAGTTCCAACACATGCTGAAACCGAACATGAATTTCCGAAACAGATCCAACCCGTACCATCGTTCCATGCAAACCCATTCATATTTCGCGTAACCGTATCGATATTTACACCATAGGAACCACACGGACCAGGCGTACAGGCACTGGGATTCTGATCGTTTAACGATGTCCAACCGATGGAATCAGCCCAAATCCAACCCATGACATTGTCCGCAGTCGTTGCATGGACCGGATGTTTAATCGCACTATACTGCACGGACGCGAGGATCATCCCGACGCCAAAAAAAATCATAAAACCAGAAAGGAGATGGTGCCATCGCCACAACCAAGAAGGTCTCTGAAAACGAGTCCGGCGATGGCGGGATCCCCTGCGGACTCGTGACAAGCGTCGAGTTTGCTTCATTCTATGTTAGTGTAGCACAAATCCTCGAAATACGATGTGTATTCACATCTGATAATCAAGACCAAACACAAAAAATCCCCATGATTAATGCTTCCCCATCCCCTGATCCATCGCGTCGTTCGATAATTTGTCCGCACGTGTATTAAATTCCCTCCGCACGTGAATGTAACGAACACGCCCATGAAGACGCGCCTCAAGGTTCTTGAGCTCCAAAAAGAGTTTTGCGAGCTCTAAATTTTTCACTTTATATTCGCCGTTTGCCTGTTTAACAAGGAGCTCACTATCCGCACGGACTTCGACAGCCGACGCGCCAAGATCAAAAGCACGCTGTAAACCCAAAATAACGGCCCGATACTCGGCTTGATTGTTCGTAGTCCGACCAAGATATTTTGCATGTTCTTCTAGAATCTTGCCATGTTCATTGCAGATTACGACGCCAATACCTGCTGGTCCCGGATTCCCGCGCGCACCTCCATCCGTCTCAATAAAAAGTTTCATAGTGTGAATAATAGCATGATAAAACTTTTGAAAGTTTTATGTTTTTTTATTTAAACAGCTCTAACATCAACTAATTTACATTGCAAATTCTTTTTTCCTTTCCACTCATTCACGCCCACATCATACACCACATCCACAGTCTTTCCGACGGAAACAATATCCTTTCGATCTGCGAGATTAAAACCAATAAACTTTACCGAGCGACCAGAAGAAGACGTAAGAACACAACGCAGATGTTTTTGTGTCTGGCCTACGAGATCCGCTGATGTGACAAAAAGCTTCGTCGTCAAAAATTTTGGTCGTGCAAATCCAATACCAAACGGCTCCAAAAGATCCAACGTCTCAACAAGTGACCAGTTCAATTCCTCGAAACCTAATTCCGCATCAATTTGCAACGTCGGCGAACAATCAACATTGGAGAGAACATGATTTGCATCCATAAAAAGCCGCTCCGCGAACTCTTGTGGATCATGCCCTGAAAATGAAAAACCACACGCTTGGATATGTCCACCCGCACGACTTAAAATCCCTTCACCGGCACGTTTAACCGCGGCCGTAATGTCATAATGCATAAATGATCTCCCCGATCCAGTCCATTTTTCGCCATGTTTCCCAATCGCAATCGTTGGACAACCTGTCCGATCAAGAAACCTTCCAGCAACAAGTCCAACCAATGCTGGCGGCCACGCATCAGACCAAAATGCTAAAACCGCCGACGTCTGGTTTTTAGCTTCATACTGAGCCTCCGCCTCTTTCATAATCCGCGCAACCGCTTTTTGACGATCTCTATTCTGTCCCTCAATCTGCTCCGCAAGATCGGTTGCCTCTTCATCTGTTTCCGCGAGAAGAAGACGAAGTGCAAGCGACGCATGATCCATGCGTCCAGCGGCATTAATGCGCGGGCCAATACCAAATCCGATTGAATCGGTTGTAAGCGATCCCTGTGTCATTCCTGCCGACTGAATTAGCATCCGTAATCCTGGACGGCGCGTCTTATTGAGAACCTTAAGCCCATACACCTCAAGCACGCGATTTTCTCCAACGAGCGGAACCATGTCGGTTACAGTTGCAATTGAGACAAGATCAAGCAGCCATTTTTCCGCACCGTCTGCGATCTCAATTCCCGTCCGCCGCGCTTCAATAAATAAAGCTGTCGCAAATTTCCATGCTACACCAACCGCTGCGAGGTATTTAAACGGATATGTCTCGTTTGGTATTCGCGGATGAATAATAATGCTATCAGGAAGCTCATCGCCAAATTCGTGATGATCTACGACAATGACGTCCATACCGAGGCTTCGCGCCAGTGCGATTTCCTGCACATTCGCGATTCCACAGTCCACGGTAATAATAAGCTTTGTCCCACGGTCATAAAGACGCCTCACACTCGCAGGATGAAGTCCGTACCCTTCGTTGTCTCGATGCGGAATGTAGCTATCAACGATTACTGGAATAGCATGTGGTGTATGTCTCAAACGAATGCCATTCGCCTCTGATAGAGAACGAATCGCCTCAATTATGACTGCGCTCCCTGTGACACCATCCGCATCGTAGTCTCCGTAAACAGTTATTCTTTCACCTTCATATATCGCGCGAAAAACGCGCTGAACTGCTTCTTCCATATGCGAGAAAAGAAATGGATCATGGATATGCACTTTCCAATCTGGATGGACAAAAGCTTTGACATCTTGAGCATTCACGATCCCGCGCGATGCAAGAATGCGCGCTGCAACGGGATGGATTGGAGATCCACTAAAAAATGCGGTGAGATGCGCATCCATCGGAAGCTCGCGCACATCGGGCATGATCCACCGTTTTTTCATGTCCCGCATCTTTACATGCGGACGATGTTGCGACAATTAAAAAAATAAAAAAGGCCCAGTACGCGGGTTGTACGGGCCTTATAAAGATTAGAGAGAATAAAATATTTTATTTCATCTTTGCTTCAAGTGCGCTAATCCGCGCGTTAAGCGCATCGTTTTTTGTCTTCAGCTCTTTAATCGAGTTGACCATGGTCCAAATAATCGGGTCGTTGTTTACAATTCTATATCCCTCTT
>QIKL01000028.1 GCA_003231955.1 Candidatus Uhrbacteria bacterium
TACATCGTTTTCTCGATGAATCCGGGTCAGGAAGAATCGATTAGCGGTTCTGGGAATGTGTACACCTTGCACGCCACGGTTTCGGGTGCGGTATCCGGTTCGAACGTGACAGTTCAGTTCGACACGAGTCCCACTTCGATTGTGACGGGCTACTTGGTTAACAGCGCCTCCCTTACCCCTCTCGCTTCAAGCGCCAACATCTTCAACATTGATGATGGTGCTGCTCCGTCGCTTACTGCAAATAAGTTAGGTACGTTCCTCTGGTCGGATAACTCTGAAATACCGCATTCGTCGGCAGTTCAGACATCTCGCGACTGGACCAACGGTGTCTATGTCCACGATCTCTCGCAGACACAGACAATTAGCTTGTAATCGTACGTGGGTGTCATAACCCATCTCGATTCCTTGCGGCCACGTAGGGGCGGGTCTCGTATCCGCCCCTTACGAGGGCAATTATTTGACCCTGCCGATTCGTCGGCGATGGTTACCAAGACCCGGCTCCGGCTGGGTCTTTGGTATCTGAATAAAAAAAATCTATGTACATTTAATCTAAAATCATACCCCCTACCGCGCGGATTCCCTGAGTGCTATCCTCAGACCCATCTTAATATGTCTAGATCTACATCTATCAAGTACCTGAAGGCTATTGTTTACGCTGGAATCTACGGTGGCCTCCTTATCCCGCTCGTTTTTATTCCCGTTGTCATCTTTCCATTCGTTTTTTCGAAACTGATCTTTTTTCAGATTTTAATTGGCCTCACATTCCCAGCATATCTCATTCTTATATGGGTCGAACCGCAATATCGGCCAAAGTGGGTGCCACTATATTCCGCTATCTTTGCGTATTTTATTGCCCTCGCACTCTCCGTTATTTTTGCCGTAGACCCGCTCAAGGCATGGTGGGGGAATCAGGAGCGGATGAACGGCTTGTTTACACTTTTACATTTCTTTATCTGGTTTACGATGACCACATCGTTCATGACGACATGGAAGCAATGGCGTCGAATTCTGTTTTATGAAGTTATCCTCTCTGGAGTTATGGCCGCTGTGGCGCTCCTCCAAGTCCCATTCCCAAAACTTCTTTTATTTCCGGTTTCCGCCCGTCCTGGAGGACTCGTAGATAACCCGATTTATCTCGCTGGATATCAGATTTTTAATCTTTTTTTTATTGCTCTTTTATGGCTCAAGGGAACGTCAAAAAGGGTGAAGATTGGGCTCATTGCATTTGCGGCTCTTGATCTTGCTTCATTTATTAACGCGCAATCACGCGGCGCGTTGGTCGGTCTTTTTGCCGGAGTTGTGATATTCGCGATCGTGTATCTCGTCACTACTCCTTCAAAAAAAGTAAAGATCGTCGTCGTTAGTATTGCTGCTGCGATGTTTCTCCTTTACGGAGGCATCTTTGCTTTGCGAAACACGTCATTTGTCAGGCATACACCGCTAGAACGGTTGACAAATGTGCATGCCACGACCGAAACACGATTCATCGCATGGAAAATTGGCTGGGAAGGATTCTTGGATCGCCCGCTCACGGGCTGGGGTCTGGATGATTTTCATATCCTCTTTAATCAAAAATATAATCCAAAATCGCTCGAATATTCTTATTACGAAACGTGGTTTGATCGCGCACATAATACGGTCATTGATACGCTGTCGATGACTGGGATTATTGGATTTATCACATTTGCCTCCATCTATATCGCACTCTTGTACAGTGTCGTTCGTGCATATCGTAAAAAGTGGATTGATATCCCAATGGTGGGCATTCTCTTAGGTCTTCCTACGGCGTATTTTGTTCAAAATCTTTTTGTCTTTGATCAACCTGCGGGTTTCACGATGAGCTTTTTTATGTTTGCACTCATCGCCGCCGTGACATCCGCAAAATTTGTCGGGGTCAACGAGGAAGATAATACGTCAAAAAAACCCGAAACAACACGTTCAGTTCCGTGGATTGGATATGGTGTCTTAATGGTCCTTGCAGCGATTATTGTCTGGCGAACGTCTATCCTTCCGTGGGACGCGTCGTATGACACCATTAAATCAAATACGTATTTTGCCACGAGACGTTATCCAAAAGCTTTTGCGTTTGCACAACGTGCCGCGCGCATTCCGACACCGTATCTTAGTGATCAGACATTTATTCAATCGCGCAATCTGATATCTTTGGTCAATGCTGGAACTATTAAAAAAGTTCCTCACTGGAAGGACTGGTATACGTTGGTTAAAAATGTAAACACACGGTATTTTGTCGACCACCCGCGTAATACGAATCCGTTGTTTATCTACGCACGCTTTTTGAACACCTTTGATAGGCTTATTCCTGCAGATAAAATGCTGGCTAAAAAATATTATCTTCGCGCGCTTGCGACGAGTCCAGAACGCCAGCAAGTGATGTACAGTCTTGGGCGGTTTTATATTGAGAACGGGAAAAAGCAGGAGGGATACAATATGTTCAAAAAAGCTGTCAATGCTGATCCAAATATTGGTGAAAGCCATTGGTATGCCGGGCTGTCGCTCATGTTTGATCTTGGCAAGACACGGGACGGAGCAAAAGAGGTTATCGCAGCTGTTCACGCGCCCGTTCCGTATAAACTTAAAGATGTGCAGGAAGCCGGAGCTCTCGCGTTTGCCTATGACACGATGGGCGACAAAGCTGGTCTCTCTTCGCTTCTTACAAAGCTACAAACCCTCCCAGGAGGAAGTATCCCCATGTATCTCAATATCGCAAGGATCATGGAGCGTCAGGGGCTTATCAAAGAGCGTAATCGTATTCTTGGCGCCTTGGAGCGCGCTAAGCCCACGCTCGCCTCTAGGTTTGCTCCGCTTGTCGCCGGCTCTGCGACGTCTATCAACGAAAGTTTAAAAATGACTCAATCGTCAGGTCAGGGGGTAGCTTCGACCGCGACTGCACGATCGGCACCTCAAGCGTCATCGACGCCGTCGACAACTATTGTCGCAACGACGAGCGCTCCAGAGAGCGGTAACAGTATTCTGCGGGTAAGAAAATAAAGAATCTTATAGCTAGGATGTGATCACGCCATCAAGCGCATCTCGATTTCCGGTATAGGTTGCTTTCCAGCTGAACCGTCTAGAAACGTTTTCTTTTGCGCCTTTTCCAAGCGCCGTACGTTCTTCGTCGTTAATGCGTAAACGTCGCATCGCTTCTTGTAATGCGAGCGGGTCTTTCTTTGGGACGATTATTCCAGAACATGGAACGCCATCTGCTTTAAGCACCCATCTGCAACCTCCAACGTCGGTCGTAATTGATGGGATACCCGCAGCCATAGCTTCAAGCAATGCCCATGGCATGCCTTCTCTGCACGACGGCAAGACGAAAACATCAAATGCGGGAGCTAATCGTTCCGCATCATCCCGATACCCAGCGAGCACGATACGATCTCGAACATTGAGTGTATCGCGGTGAGCTTGTAGTGCGGAATATTGTGGTCCGTCACCGATGATGACAGCAACGGCATGTCGATCCTCCGCAAGAACACGCGCGACTACGTCGAGATAGGGGAGAAGTCCTTTGTATGCGTAGGCATTCGCAATCGTCCCAAAAACAAACGCGTGTTCGGGAATGTTGAGAGTGGTTCGCGCTTCGGCACGAGGTAAAAGTCGAGCGACGAACGTCGGGATATTGAGACCGTTTGGTACGGTTATGATGGCCTTACGTGGGAGAATTTTTAATTTTCGTGCGATGGTTTCGTCTTCTGGATGCACGGTGATGATCACATCTTTGTATGAGGCTGTTAGATATTCCGCAGTTCGATAGATCCAGAGCTTCCATTTTGCGACCAATTCAAAAAATGACCAGCCGCCAATGCGGTAGACAACGGTAGGATGAGATTTTGCAGATCGATATTTGATGTGGACGGCCATGGAGCCGAGAACACCCATTTTAGAACTATTGAGATGGACCGCATCGGGTTTAAATTCATGGAGCAGCTGTTGAAGTTCATTTATTGCGCTCCAATCTTTGAGCGGATGGATTTTGCGAGTCATTTTTATGAGTCGCCGTGTCGGAATACCAGCTTTTGCCGCTTCGTCCCAGAGTTCACCATCTCCACCCGCCGCCAGCAGGACTTCGCGTCCTTCGGCTCTGAGTTCAGCACCGAATTTTATTAAAAATGATTGGACCCCACCCCAATCTGCTTGAGTTACGAGAAGTAAAATACGGTTGGCGCATTTCATTCAGGTACGTTAACATA
>QIKL01000005.1 GCA_003231955.1 Candidatus Uhrbacteria bacterium
TCTACTCTACGACGTAAAGGCGGATAGCTTTAAAGAGCATCCGTCATTTTTGTTTTACGAGCGTACGCATTCGTTTTAGATCTTCCGACGTCGGAGCTAAAAGATTTTTTTGCGCTGGAAAAACTTTCATAAAGAATGTAGTTGGTTTATCCATTTCTGTAAGCGTCGCACCGTTATGTTTTGGTTTTGCAAACAATGTAAGAAATTGTTTTTTTGCAGTAAGAAAAGTGGATATGTCTCCATTCCAGTCTTTTGATAAGATGCCGATATTTTGTAAAACTGCTGCAGTGCTAAGATTCTTGAGATTTTTTGGCGGCCATTTGAGTGTTTCGTGCTTTCCCTCTTCTCGCTTCTTGCGATATTCTTCTTTTTTCGCGAGCTTCGCACTTTTTTGTGCTTCTTCTACCTTACGTTCGGCGATTATTTTTGTGAGAGCTTCACGTTCTATTCCACGCCGCTTCTGACGTTCAAGAGTTGTGTGCCGTTTGGCTTTAGCTAATAGCTCACGTTCATGTTGTGCGGAAATTTGCGCTTCTTTTTGTTTTTGTGCTTCTTTTTTTTCCCGTTCCTTCACTGCAAGAATGGCGAGATATTCTCGTTTTTCAATATCTGCTTTGCGCTCAATGTCACGTTTCCGTTTTTCGCTAAGCTCTACTTCAAGTTTTTTTCGTTTTGCATATTTTAGTTTGCTTTCCGTTTGCTCGCGGAGCAAGTTTTTTTCGGTAAGTCCCAAAAGCGACAACAATCCGTGGCGTTCATCTATATCCAGCGTTTCGGCAATCGGTTCAAGTGTCGTATATTTGTCCGTAAGGCTTGTTGGTGCATTTTTGGATTGGCGAAGGGATTTTTCGTATGTTTCTTGCACGGCCTCGGCTTCAAGTACTACAAGATGTGTGGGTGAACTGTGCATGTTTTGGCGTGCACGTTCAAGAATATCGTGTTGTTTCTCACGTGTTTTCCGGCTAACACCGCGCTTGAGGGTTTTTATCTGAAGATCGTATCGTTTACCAGCCGCCGTAATTTGGATGTCTACAGATTTACGATGTGGATTTAGATCCTGCCGCGGCGTGCCATGGCTAACTGAGACGAGATATCCCGTATCCGCTGTATGAATAATTCGTCGGAGAAGGTAAATCTCCTCAAGCTCGAAACGTTTCCCCCAATCATTATCCGATGATTGTCCAATGATCTCCTCAAGCTCGCGATCGAGATTTTGAAGTGTTTTTTTTCGTGTATCGTTGTCGGGATTACGTTCGGCAATTCGTACATGAAGATCATTCATTAAGATTTTGATATCGTCACTTTTGAGGCTAATCTCGCCTTTTAGGACGATAGTCGCGTCTCTTTTATCATTGATTTGCTCGCGAAGTACCACGATCGTGCCTGAACGTAGTTTGAGTAAATGAGCATAATATTTCAAAGCTTCACATTCCGCACGTTCTAGCATCTCGCGGAATTTAAATGCGGCAAATTCTTTTGTAACCTCTTCACGCGTGAGTAATTCTGGTATTTTTGGTGTGTTGGGATGTTGTGCCGTTTGGCGAATGAGCGTAGCTTGCCATGCACCGCCATAAAGTAAGTCTGCTCGTTCGTGCGCTTCAATACCGTTCAAAAGATATTCTAGAGCTTTTAACCCGTGCTGCTTTTTTTCAATCGCCGCGATTGCGGGATTATGCATTTCTCGTTTTATTGTGGCCGCGATTGTATCAACATCCAAATGGCCTTCATCGTAGATAAAATGATGTGCCATGGTATTGATAGCTTGTCTGTATGTTTCTTTTGGCTGTTCGGCGCCTATATCTGAATGAAAGGGATTTATTCGTGGTGCGCCGATGAGCTCGTTCATACGAGAAATAATTGCATAAAAATCGTCCATCGTACAGGATGGTAGTGTATGATGGAGATATGGCATCGTCACGGGTAACTGCATCAATTCGGACAGCGTGGTTCATCGCGATCGCGTCACTAAAAAAGGGGAGCCGATCCACTGCGGCATTGTTGATTTTTATCCTAGCGCTTAGTTTTATCAATCTGATGTTTATTAGTGGGATCCTCAGCGGGTTTACGCATGGGATTGTCCAGAATCTCGTGAACACATATACATCGCATATCACAATTGATCCGCAGGAAGTACCACGCCCAAAAATGTACATTCCAAATCAGGAGGATCTGCGTGCGCGAATCGCGGCGGTCCCTGGCGTTGTCGCGACGGCACGCCACTACGCACTCTCTGGTGTAATCTCGTATGATAAAGATAAAAAAGGCATCTATAAGACAGTTTCTGCACCTGTGATTGGCGTTGATCCTGCGCAAGAGCGTAAGGTTACAACAATCGCAAATTATATGGTCGATGGGTCTTATCTTGATGGCTTAAAGAATAATGAGATTGTTTTGGGTGCAGGTCTCACTGGCGGATACGGTCTTCCAGAAGCAACAGATCTCGGCGGCGTTCGGGCCGGTGATAAAGTGACCGTTGCATATAGCAACGGTATCGTGCATACCTATACGGTAAAAGGGATTTATCTGGTTGTTATCGGGAGTGTCGCGAATCTCGCTTTCATCTCATCGCGGGAAGCGGAATCTATTTTGTCCGAATATGATAAGGCATCGAAGATCCTCGTGCGCGCGGATTTTTCCCGTTCGCCACTTGCTACGATTAAAGCGAACATTGAACAGATTGTGCCGAAGTTGAGGGTGCGAACGTATAAGCAACTCTTGGCTCTTATCGGACCGATTTTGGATGCTTTTGATCTTATCTCGTACATTGTCACCGTTATCAGTATCATTGTCGCTGCGATCACATTATTTGTGTTGATTTATATCAATGCGTTGAGCAAGCGGCGTCAAATAGGGGTCCTCCGAGCGATTGGCATTAATGAGAACATTATTATTTTTTCGTATGTGATCCAATCTTTATTTTATGTCATATGCGGTGTTCTTTTGGGTATGGTGATTGTATTTTTTGTACTCGAACCGTATTTTCGTGCGCATCCTATTAAGCTCCCGATTGGAGATATCGTCTTGGTATATACGACCACTCGAGTTTGGGGAGGGATTATAAGTTTGCTTGTAGCCGGCGTCCTTGCGGGGTTGATTCCGGCGTATCTCGTTGCGCGGGAAGAGATTCTGAAATCTATATGGGGATGAACAAACGGAAAATAGTCCACGCCGTAGATATTAAGAAGACATATCCTGGCGATGTTCCAACGCATGCGTTGAATGGCGTATCATTTGAGGTCGCTGAAGGGGAATTCGTCGCGGTTATGGGACGGAGTGGCTCTGGAAAATCTACGTTGCTCCATCAATTAAGTCTGATCGATACGCCGACAGCTGGAAGGATTGTCCTTGATGATATAGATGTGTTGCGCCTTTCCAAACGTCAAAAAGCCCGTTTTCGACTTGAGCGGCTAGGATATGTTTTTCAAGAGTTTGCATTGATTGTCGAGATGACTGTGCTCCAGAATGTCACCCTGCCCGCGATTGCGCTCGGAAGCGGTGGTGATATTCGTGCACAGGCAATAGATAGGTTGCATCGTGTCGGACTAAAGGACCGCATTGACCATTATCCAAGTGCACTTTCTGGCGGCGAGCAACAGCGCGTTGCAATTGCGCGTGCGCTCATGAATCAGCCAAAAATTCTTTTTGCCGATGAACCGACTGCAAATTTGGATAGTGTTTCGGCGGCGACAGTTTTAGAATTATTTTTAGAATTAAAAACAAAATTTGACCAGACAATTATCATGGTTACACATGAACAAGAAGACCAAAAATATGTAGATCGAGTTATCTGGCTCAAGGATGGCCATATCGAAAAGATTGAGCTGGGTGGACAAGGACAATAGATTATAAAAATCTATGGCAACATCTCATTTTTTTCAGCAGACTTTTCAATGTGTTCTTGAACAACGTATTTCTGATGCGTCTCGTCGCGCATATGGGCTTACTCATGACGCTTCTGTTCGCTCCATTAGCTATTATACGTCAAAAATCGTTTGCCGAGACGGTAAACGCATT
>QIKL01000022.1 GCA_003231955.1 Candidatus Uhrbacteria bacterium
AATATAAAATCCGGCATAGACAAGACAATTGTGTCCGACGGCGCATTAACCCCAGTTGGCGAGGTAAAAATAATTTTATGATCTGCGACGAGCGAAACTTTCAACCGCGTCAATGTATCGCTTGCAGGCGTTGCGGGTGCCGCCGACACGCCAATGGCTATGACAAAGAAAAGCACGGCGCAAAAACCAATGCGCACATAACGCTGGAAGAAGGAAGATCGATAAGACATGGATACCCAAAGATGCAGGAGCCACGTCATCCCCTGATATGTTGGGAGATGGAACGGCGCTTGGATTTAGATTTTTTCTTTTCCGATGTACGGATGGCGGAACGAACCACAAGCGCGTTATATCCTTTCACAAGTAGAATAAAAAGAATAAGCGCAAGCAGCCCAATAATGAGAAGACGCCATGGGATGACCCAAAACGATACTTGCGCGGTTAATGGTGCATGACTAGTCCCGTAGGTCGCATGAACCGTTGCCGTGTATCTGCCAAATGCGAATCCAGCCCATTCCGCACGAAGCTTTGCAAAAAAACCATTTCCAGCCGGCATAACCCCACCCCACGTTGAGCGCACTTTCCGGATGCTATTAGGAAGAACCCGACTGCCAGCTGGATCCACACCAATATCCGTAAGCTTATTCCCAAATATGTTCGTGATCGTAATCACACCCTTCGGAATAAAATGAACACTACCTTCATTGTGAATACGCAACTCAAAAAATGCTGGAAGATGATCAATCACATTAGCCCGCATAGCTTGCGATGGCGTTCCACCTTTTAAAACTTTAAAGGACGCAACCGATGCACGTTCGATAATGTTCCCATTAACATTTACGAGAAAAAGAACACCCGTCTTCGCACCAACACCAACGTTCGACGCATGCGTCCCATTCTGGGGAATTGTTGAAAAAAATATCGCTGCATAATGCCCGCCAGGCTCTGCTTTAGTCGGAATATTAAGCGACCACCGAAAGTCATCCCCCTCTCCAGATTTCAACGATACGACCTTACGATCTAGACCAATCCAGCTCACAAGGCCCACTGTGTCCGTGCTCGGAAGAAACGTCTGCTGGCCTTCTTCACCCTGTGGAACAAAATTCTGTACCGTAACATAATACGTCTGCGGCGCATTCGTATCATTTACGATATGGACAACTCCCTGTGTATTTGATCCTGGATCAACTGTTTTATCAAAAATAACAGGCGACACCGTAAAAGCATGAACAACTTGTGCGCCAAATAAAAATGGAAAAATGCCGAGAAAAAGGGCGGCTGTCAGAAAAATCCGTCGGAGAATTTGTGGGCTAGCCATAGATAATAATGGATGTTGGTCGCAGGTTAGTCCTCTGCGGCGCCGGCCCCGACACATGTCGGGGCCGAAAAGCAGAACTAAGCTAAAACGAAGCTGTTACCGTGTAGGTAATCGTTTGAGAATAATTTCCTGCCGGCGTTCCAGCATTAATCGCAGCGGCATGCGTCACCAGAGATGTTGAGGTCAAAGATGGAGAAGTCCCTGCGTTGAATGAGCTATCTACATACGAGATAAACGTTTGTGGTGTCGATATTGGGACCTGCGAAGCATCCGCATTAAACGGAGTAGCTTCAACTACAGGTTGTGTAAACACCCCAGAGGCCGACCTGCCACCAGTAGTCGCTCCCGTTAGAGTCTGAATACCGTAAGCTTCCGTCCCCGCCGTAAACGATCCGCCGGCGCCAATATTCGTCATGGTCGCACTGCCTGTTGCAAAATCATGATTCGCAACAATGCTTGCCGAGAACCCACTCATCGCATTTGTTGCGATACGGAGTCGATACGAACAAGAACTGACTGATCCAACGCTCAGTGTCCCAAGCGCACACGAATTAGTATCAGCCGTATCAGCTGCGTTCCGAATCACAAACGAAAGTGATGCTGGCACATTTGCTGTGACATTGACTTGATTCCCGCCATTCGTATAGAGCAGTGCAGAACCAAAATCTACCGGATTGGACGTGAACACTGAAAACGCATAGTTCGCAGGCGTCGCTCCAAACGTGAAACTGATAGGAATAGCAAACACCGTATTTGCGCTGGTCGTCGTAGATACCGTAAATGAGATGTTCACTTGGCTTCCAGTCGAGGTACTCGTAAACAATGTGTCTGGCAATCCATTCTGATCAAGATCAATCGCGGATGTGGACGAAACACTAAACGTCGACGTATTTACAGATGGAGACGCAATACTAATTGTGATTGTCGTACCCGTTGTGTAGCTCGTTGCCACGGACCGGGACCACTGGACCGTAACACTTTGCGGTGACGAGGACGAACTCGTTGGTGAGACGGTAACCGTTACGCCGGATGCACCAACCGGCGCAACTCCGACAAAATAACTCAATACCATCGCAAGAATCCCAATCCTTGAAAGGAACTTTTTTAATTTTTTCATATATTAACTATATCTTATTTACGCTAATATCATAAGTACTAGCGACCGAGCTTATATATTTCCCCCTTATGATGGTAAATATACGAACTCGCAAGAATTTTCCCGTTCCACTCGCAGTATTCTTGATTTCTGCGATGTCGACCTTTTTATAGAACGGCGGCCATCCATCAACAGTGATGAAGGATCGTCGACCTATAATTAGTAATTCGGTGTCACAGTGTAATAAACTTTTTGCGAATAATTCCCCGCTGGAGTATTCCCCGTGATTGACGCTTTGTAGACCAACCCGACACGTTCTTCAAGCAGCGTTGTCGTATTTGAATACTGAATCGCTCGAGTAGATGTCGAAAATGGAAAATCGCTCCCAATACCTGTCGCCGTTGATCCATAAACTTGCGCTCCATACCCTTCCGAACCCACAATAACCGAACCACCTACTACATTAGCAATATGTGTCGAAGGGCTTGCGCGGAGATTTCCATCATCGTTGACGTAAACTGTGTACCCATTTTGCGCGTTTGATGTTACTCGAGTCATCGTCATTGATGTTTTCCCCATTATAGCGCTCAACGTCCCAAGCGAAGCGGAAGAGCCATCCATACGGTAGACGAAATCATTCCCTCCAGATGGTGTACTGCTAAGCTGGTTAGGCGCACCTTCCCACGTATCAACCGTGATCGTTAACCCAGAAATCGACAAAATTTTTCCAAAAGCAATACGTTGAGAGAGTCCTAGATTCTCCACAACGCCAATCAAGTCGTTCACACTGAAATTAGAAACCGAAGAAACAACAACTGTTTTAGAGCTAGCGCTAAACACTGAATACGGCGTCTGTGTATTATTCTCTTGCGTTCCTAAAAAGAAAGTGAGCGATGCAACATTCTGGTCCCCCACCCTGTAGCCCGCGCTCGTCGTATAGTTTGTGCTGGACGAAAAACCTGTCGCCTGTTCACCAACCGTATCTCGCAAGAGATAGTTTGTTGAAGTACTCACATCAATACCTCCGCTATTCACAGAGTCCCAGTTAATCTGATAACTAGCGCTAGACATTGCATTCACCGTGTAAATCGAAATAAAGCTAAGAAAAAATAGCGTTACTGAAAAAATAATGACCATTGTCGGAATAAGACGGCTGGACATGGTGTAATTATATACTTAATAGACATCTCAAACAATGTTTATGGCTTAAAAATAAACCTTTTAAGCTTCGTAAAATATATTTATATAAAATTAACAATAAATAAACGCAATAAAACAATTTTTAGAAGTTATCTCCATTTTATCAACAATGTAACGTTTCATGTGAAA
>QIKL01000060.1 GCA_003231955.1 Candidatus Uhrbacteria bacterium
CGCGGTCGTATTCGCGAGCGCAACAAATCGCACGCTACCGAGGTGCGCAAGCCACCACGCAACAAAACGCGCGCGGCGGCGTTTACGCGGCTGGAGCGAGTCACGATCACGAATGCGACTCACAATCCCATCAATTGTGTCTGGAAACCCAATCCGTCCAAAACGTTTTTGCACCGTCTCATCGTACAAAAATATATCCAATGCCCCCATCACTTCCTCGTGACTTGGAATATGAGACGTTGAAACATTAGCCGGATAAAACCCGATATCCACCGTCGACACAAGCTCCGCATACGTGGGCGCATATCCCCACGCCTCATGAAAACACAGGCTTCGTAAAATCGCGTCGTGTGCGATTCTTGTCATGCGTCTGGCGGGGTACGTGGTGCTTCACGCATCGAAATATTCGACTGTGGCGCTGCAAGAGATTTTGCGAGCCACGTTATGCGTTCGGCTGCAAATCCGTCGGCAACAACAATCTCCATCGGATCCATGGATATAATCTGCGACCATGCGACAAGAGCTTCCTGACCGAGAAGGGAAGGGACAACGCCAGAAATCTTAACCAGAATCGTAGCGAGCCGACCGGTATCCGCATCAATATTAAAGCTCACCATCTTCCCAACGCTCTGGCCGGAGGCGGTCCGAACAGATACACCCTGCATTTCTCTAGAATTTACAACCATACGAGCCTAGCGTACATCCGAGAACAAAAATCGCAAAGACGCGCCCAAAATCGCGTCTTTTTTATATTCACGCGGCAATCTGCGGCGTGGTCGGCGGTTTTGGTTTGCGGAGGAAAAGCGCCTGCTGACCAACTGTCAAAAAAGACATTGTAAGCCAATAAAGTGTGAGTCCTCCAGACAAAGAAATACCAATAAAAACAGTCACGATCGGCATTATATACATCATTTGCTTATTCATAATAGCTGCCATGTCTTCATCCTTTGCACCCTTTGCCTCTTTTACTTCCGTCGGAGGATGTTTAATCAGGGCTGGACGACGCATGATCTGCCAAGACTGCCAAAACTGGATACCACCAGCCAGAACAGCAAGCGTATAGTTCGGTTTCGAAAGATCTACGAAACCAAGAAACATGTGGTTAATGCTCGCTGGCTGAGCTATAAACGGATATAATGCCTGAAGTCCATGTGCCGCGAGTCCGACACGGAGCGCTTCAAAGAGGCCAATAAAAACTGGTAATTGAATAAGAAGTGGAAGACACGACGATGCCGGATTCACTTTTTCGCTCTTATAGAGCTGCATAAGCTCCTTGGCCTGCGCATCTTTATCACTTTTTAGACGCTTTCGAATTTCATCAATCTTCGGCTGAATATCCTGCAGCATGCGCTGCTGACGGATCTGTGCCGCTGTAAACGGCCATAGAACAAGTTTAACGATGACAGTCAATACGATAATCGCAATGCCGATATCATTGCCTGGAATAACATTATAAAGCCAAATAAGAAGATTTAGAATTGGATTCTGAATGGTGAGCTGAAAAAGTTCGATTATTACATGAATCATACGGAGATATCCAAATTATTCTTTCGGCTCCTCTGGCGCAGCCGTCTTTGATTCTTTACTGTCAACCTGATTGTCTTTGAGCGACGTATCCTCCTCCATCTCTACGTCCGCATCCTTTTCTTCTGCCTTTTCAAGTGGTTCGGAGTCGGATTCCATTGCAACAAACTCGCCGACCTCGGAATCCGCGACCGTACGGCCGCCTTCTTCGGCAATTGTAATTTTCCATCCCGTAAGTTTTGCCGCGAGGCGTACATTCTGCCCGCCCTTCCCGATTGCGAGCGATAACTGATCTGATGGAACTTTGATAACCGCTAAATGCTCGTCCTGCCGCAACTCCACATGCTGGACATTGGCAGGACTCAACGCCGCCGCAATATATTCTGCTTCATCATCGGACCAAAGGATGACATCAACCTTTTCGCCGCCGAGTTCGCGAATGATCGTCTGAACACGTGTTCCGCGCTGTCCAATACATGATCCAATCGGATCAATCGCGTCATCATGCGCCGTAACCGCGACTTTGGTGCGCGAACCAGCCTCGCGCGCGATATTTTTAATCTCGACCATACCGTTCGCAATCTCTGGAATCTCTTGAGAAAAAATCGCCGCAACAAGACCTGGACTTGAACGTGAGAGACGAATCTCTGGACCCTTTGGAGTCATTGTAACCTCGCGGAGAATCGCCTTAATACGCGTACCCGGATAATATCGTTCGAGATCAATCTGATCTTCTGGAAGAAGGATACCCGTAGCGCGGCCGAGATCAATAAGTACAATTCGACCCTCGCGACGCTGAATCGTCACATTCATGAGCTCTCCTTCACGGTCTTTGAAATCATTATAGATAACATTACGCTCCGCCTCACGAAGTTTTTGCATAACAACTTGTTTTGCGGTTTGTGCAGCCATACGACCAAAAGCCGCAGGCACATGGAGTTCGACTTTGATTTCATCATCTTCCTGCGCATCCGGCTTGAGATCCTTCGCATCGGAAAGCATGATCATTGTCTTCTGATTAAAGACAAACTCTCCATCTTCTTCAAGCGCTGCGTCCGCTTCTGTTTTGGGTCCGCCGCGCTTTTGCATCTCTTTTTGAAGCTCGCGCTTAACCGCGGCCGCGGCTTCAAAACGCTCAAAATAATCATCGGACAATTCCATGTCTGGGACTACGGTCTTTACATCAAATACCCGGATACCATCCGTTGCACCGTCGTAATTCTCTGGATCAAACTGAACTTTAATATTCTGGTTCTTATTACCAAAATCTTTACGATACGCTGCGGCAAGAGCCGCTTCAACTGCTTTAATAACCACATCTGGCGCAAGGTTTTTTTCCTCGCAGATTTGACGAATAGCTTGAGAGATGGCAGATGCCATAATTTTTTTAGAAAAAATCTTTAGGTAAAATAAAAACCCGTTCATCCAGAACGAGTCTCATGTTGTCAAGTATACCAGACATCTATACTTGCGTCAAGTCTTGACGATACGGACGAACTCTTGTAGCGTTAAGAACGCTTTTTCAAAGCGCTCCAGTAAGAAAGAAAGAAGGTCGCATGAGAGTATCCAGAACAAGTAAACCCATAGCTCTGTCTGCAAAAAGTCGGAGCATGAAGGACATGCTGCACAAAGCGGCAGAACGGGCGAATCGCCACTACGTGGTTCCGATTGTGCTCGGCGCGAATAAAATAGAGCTCCTTCCGTTCATCAAAGAGGTCGCCGCTCGTCGGCGACTGGACATGAGTGAACACGTCATGTCCGGCACCGATGCACGGACTGTCTGGAAACTCGAACATCTTCGGACGGCAATTTTTTTGCAGGGTGAAAAACTCTGCCCAGAAATCCAAAAAGCACTAACCTGCGGCCATCTCCAGCACTTACGTGGCGTGCTCGTCATCATAGACGC
>QIKL01000054.1 GCA_003231955.1 Candidatus Uhrbacteria bacterium
GATCGCAAAGCGCCGCGCTCGCATAATGAAAGAACGAAAAATCTCAGATCGCGATTTTTTTAAATGGGCTTCCTGCAAAATCCTATTTCAAGAACATTCACCTGGTGAAAGCGATAATACGTCTCTTAAAAGAGACATCGGCGGATCAATCGTCCAACGCGTCGCCAATCCCTTACTAACTGCATATTGGAAAATCATCTACTTTTTTATCCGCTGGTAATCACATGCCAAAACCAAATCGGCTCAAAATCTCCCGCGCTCCAGGAACATTGTTGATTTCAGGATAACAATAATCCTCTTTGTCATACGACGCCGATCCGATGCCAAGAAACGTTGTTCGAATGTCCGTCAATGGAACATACGTATGATACACACCGGCTGGGATACGAAGACGCGGCAGCTTTTGTAATGTTTCAAACGTAAATGACGGGATTCCCCGATCGTCCACGAGCGCATCAATCCCGAGAATTACACCAACTGTAGTCCCGTATGTAGGTGAATTATCACGAAAGTCAGAAAGAATCCAAAGTCCAACACCAGACATAGGGACAAAAAGCTCATTCAGAATTGGATGATAATGTCCGCCGCGAAAAATACCGCGCCCACATGCGGTCGTCGCATAAATATCTTGAAGATCATAACCAAAACCAGAGGAATTCCGCGTCCCGCCAGGCAAAATGTGCAAAACCGCGCCTGTTTCGTCGCCGATACGCGGCTGGAGCTCAACCGCCGTTCCGTAAATCCCAAGCGCGTGCCACAACGGTTTAAACGTGGGCGTTGAAGACGCAAGATACGCATAGAGCGCTTCTTTCCATGGACGCATTTTTGGAATTTTCGTCGACGTAAGAATACTATATGCCGGTCGTTCTGCCGGTCGTTTAAGCGATAAAGGATCTCTCGGTACAAATTCTACGGGCAAATCGAGAATCCGTCCGATTTCTGATGCCCATTCGTGCCATGTAGCGCCGCCTTCATTTGACATGTGATAAATGCCAGGCTCCGGTCGCTTGGATAAAAATTGCGCATCAAGATGGCGTACAACATCGTCAACATACGTCGGCGCTGATGATTCTCCGCCATTCACGAGTACCCGCGCCGCTTTTGACGCATCACCTATAATAATCTCCACAAAACTCGGTTTAGAACCAACTTCATCCGCAATGGAACCATACAAACGTGACAAACGAATGACATATGCCTTCGGATACTCGCGAAGTACAGCCTGCTCTCCAGCCAATTTAGACGCACCATACTCGTTAATCGGATCTGTTGCGGCATCTTCCGCATAGGGTACAATCGCCTCACCATGAAATACGTAATCAGACGAAAAATGAATAAACGGAAGGCCAATGTTTCTTACAACGCCCGCAAAAATTCTCGGCATTTCTGCATTTACACGAAATGCAGTCCGACGCCCATTTCCTTCCGCCGCATCTACAGCGTTATATGCGGCGCAATTGATAACCACGTCTGGCGACGATGCACGCAAAAAAGCTTCAATTGCTTCAGGATCAAAATGATCAAATGTGTTTTGAGACGGTGACACAACCTCGTGGTGTGACCAAAGACGCCGTATGGCGCTTCCGAGCCGACCCGACCCGCCTAATAAAACAATCTTCATGGCCGCATTTCAGCACGAAATGAGCATACCATCAACCTATGGATAATCTAATCCGTTCCGCAATTTTATCCGCCTCGCCCGCAGCGTACAGTGTGCCTGGCCAATGTTTAAGCCCGTCATCCGGCTGGCGCGGAACGATATGCAAATGCAAATGTGGAATAACCTGCCCTGCGATTACGCCATTATTTTCTTGTAAATTAAACGCGATGCAAATACCAGACAAAATAAGTGCGCGCGCGATTTTCTGCGTCACAAGAATGAGCTGTTTCAGAGATGTTTCATCCGCATCCTGAAATCCCTCAAAATGTTTCTTTGGAATAACTAAAACATGGCCGGGATTCACCGGCTTAGTGTCAAGAAACGCATATATATTTTCATCCTCGTAGACGAAAGAGGATGGAATCGTTTTAGCGACAATTTTACAGAAGAGACAATCAAGCATATATATACAAGAATTTCGTACATGAATTATTGAAGATTCCACCTCAAGTTTTGCTCTCGCCAGCCGCAATCGCAATTATAGCCAAGCTGACGAGTAAAATAAAAGAAATAAATAGAATAAAGCCGCTTATCCCAAAAGTATTGATGCGGGACCAAACAAAAAATCCCGAAAAAACACACGCAAGGGCAATAATAAAAATCCCAAATATCCGAATAAGACGTGAAGAACTTTGAGAAATACCAACAACAATACCTATCATAATCAAGATAATAGTCGCAAGCCCAATGTATGGAAGATTTACAAAAGGCGCAACGAAGCCTGGCATCAAACGCTCAATTGCAAGTGCAAGAATAATCCACACAAGCGCTGCACATGCGACGTGGCCAAGAAATCGTTTTGAGAACTCAGTAAAACTCATAACCGATGCCATGCATTTACCAATTCTTGCCGAAGGGTATGAAACCAATCGGAAAGCGTTACTGCATTCCGATGATACGTCAGATCTATCTGGCGGATATCAACCGCGCCAGAGCGCGAAAAAACTCCAGGTGCCGACACGACAAAACGTAGCTGATCAAGCGTTGGATCAAGAGCAAAATGTTGTGTCACGCGAAACCAACCGCCTCCGAGCGGCTCCGGCCTTTGATACGTTGTGATAACTGCATTGATGCGCTCATTGTTAAGATTTGTACTGCTATTAAATCTCCGCGGTTTCGGTTCAAAGAATGCATCGGGAGTAAATGCAAAAAATCCGTCTCCAATAAAACGGACGTCGCCATCTGGTACGCGAAGTTCAACCGGATCTGGAAGATCATCCGATCGATCAATCCGGACGAGCGCATGCGTCTGGGTTAATGGATATGATTGACCTGCTAAATCAATCGTTTGGAGACCCTCGATATGAAAAGTCTCGGCGACAAGATGACGCGAATTCGTCCAAACACGACCAGGTATTGTCGTTGTGGCGTAACCCACTGTGTCACCGAATACGAGGCGCGGACCAACAACCCAACGCGTATTCGGAGTTATAATCTTCCGAATAAATATATCATCATCCGCCTGGAAACGGATGCGATAAACGCCAGGTTCAACATGCGAAACATTGATTGTATGTTTGAATATGCGTCCCATTCGAGCATCTCGACTTCCACTCACATCAAATGCTTCACGAGAGATCTCTTTATTTCCATGAAAAACACGAAACACGGCAAGATCGTTCCCTTTGTTCCGATTCGCGGATTGCATCTCAAATGTCATACGAACGTGATCCGTTGGAACAATATAAAAATCATGTGCACCACGTAAAGAAACATCCGTTACTTTCTCTGGTGCTGGCGGATCTTGCATAAGTGGACTTGT
>QIKL01000006.1 GCA_003231955.1 Candidatus Uhrbacteria bacterium
TCCGCCGTATTCTTAGTATTTAAGAGATCAACTGGGCCACATCAGTTCCTCTAAAAGAGAGCCTACGAAAAAACGACTCTTCTAATGACAGTGCAAGACAAAACTGGTTTACTACTATTGCCCTTGGGTACCGACTTTTCCCAGTCCGCCTCGGCGGACACCAAGACGGTAAACCTGGGGGCTTTTTATAAAAAATTTATAACGCTTCGTCATTAAAATAATGACGTCATTAGAGTGCGCTCGCGTCAATCTTAATTGCTTCCCTTATGTCGCGCCGAGTGATACCACCCTTCTCTGAAGAAGAAAATCTAACTACGACTAACGTCTTGTGTGGCTGAATCTTTGGATGATAGTGCATTCGATCAGCAATCTGGCTGACGCGGACCACAAATGCGAGCGCTTCATCTTCTGTCTTAAATAAATACTTTTTGAGAAGAGCACCCCTAGAGACGCTCCAGCCTGGCATTCGTTTCATCTCCCTATCAAGACATTCCGCGGACAATTTTTGCTCTGGAAGAATTACTCCGGTAAACAGATATGCAAAGGAGAGAGCAAACCCGCCAATGAAAATGATAAGGACAGGTTCGACGTACACATACAGCAAAACGGACGGCCCAAAAATAACTGGCGCCACGAAGAACCCAATAATCGCATACACGGCGACCCAAAGCAGGACCCACATCACGAATCGACGTTTGTTCCACCAAGAGAGAAGCACTTCAATCCCAAGCGCAATCAAAAAAATGGTGCCCGCCGCGATAAATGGCACTGGATGATCAAGCCCCATAGTTGGTAGATGAAAGAAGAGTGCAACCGCGAGAATATAAAAGTACACCACACTTACAAAGAGCATGAGTTCTTTGAGACCGCGAAGACCTTCAAGAGAGAGAAACATATCAAAAATTTTGTAAAAGGAAAAAACCGCTGAATATACTGATAGTGCAAGTTATCCGCAGCAGTGTTTTACCCATACGTTCTATTGTAGCTGATTGTTATCTCGCATGCTTTTAGTGTGTCTCCCATTTTTAATCTTTATTCATTATCCTCTTCAGATTATTCGGCAACTCTATCGGTATTTTGCCCCCCCCTATTCCGTGTCATCTCGCACTGTTGTCATGATCGTGATTGGACTATCTAACGCCTCCAACGAATGATGCCTACAAGAGAACATCTCATTAACTACGAAGCGCCGCGCCATTTCCATGTATAACAAAGCGCCTCCGTAAAAGAGACGCTAAACGATAAAAGAAGTTTTAGATAATCGCGGCATGGACGCCGCATCATCAAGAAGTTGGAGGCTACGCGCCGCATCTCGAGGATCTACAAGACTAGCAAACATTCCCTTGGCGAGAAGGATTAACGCCTCACGAAGATCTAGAAGCGGGATGAACGCTGCATCTGGAAACCTCGCGAGAAAATCAGCCCGCGTATGGCCGTTCCGTTCGAAAAGTACAGCTGCGCCAGCAATCCTACATCCGACCGTCTGAGATGAAACGACGACTGCAGCATGCAGGAGTCGACCATCATCCTCATTATCTGGATCTGCATCAATAATCCAAACAGAGGAACCAAATGGAACGAACCCGTGAACCGATGCCACTGCGACATCCGATACCCATGAAGGCCTGAGAAGTGGGACGGACAACCGGTCCGCGGCCATAGCTGCAAGCCATTCACAAGCATACGGCACGGAACAAAGCCCACGGATATAGTGCTTCGTGCTCTGATGTAGCCGACTAATAAGGCCTGAAAGAACCTGAGATCGCGCCGGTGCGTTCCCGAGAAGAACGTCCATATCTACGAACCGTGGACCGCCCGGTCCCTGTGAAAGACGACGCGGACCATTCCGAGACTGATATACATGAAAAGTCCGCGTCACGAGGAGAATTCGTAAGAGGTCCTGCTGCTGCCCATCCATTCAGTACTCCTGACGTTAATGAGACCCTACCGAAAATCAATATTTTGAGCAAGGGCAGGATGACAAACTATGGACGAAGTGAAACAATGACGGAACTATGCATCTTGATACACTGAACACAAGCGAACTCTTTACAGAGATCGCAGAACTTGCCCGCACAGAGGGTGTAACAGGCCAAAACAGCTGGAACGAATTAGTTAACCAAGTATTAGAAGGACACGAAGACATTGGTGAAATGAACGATGACCAAGATCTGGAAGGTCTCCGTAAAGACCTTTATATGAAATATACAGAATATGCCCGGGAATCTGTACCCGAATCAGACGCCGCTATAAGTGAAGACCCGAATAATCCGCACGCTTAATGCGAGCGGTCCCGGACCGTATAGATAAAATCTTTAAACTTTTTATACGAAGATCGTGTAAACATACTTCGGTCCAGCGTACGTTCTGCTTGCAAGATATACCGATCAACAAGAGAATGACCGTATGCAATAGCTCCCGATTCCTCAAAAAGGCTGCGTACACGCGAACGATCTTTTTCCTTCAGCTCCGTTCCCATGAGTGTACGAAGTGTTCGCCGTTCTGTGGCAGTTCCATGATCAAAAATATATTGCGTAAGCATCGTCTGTTGTTGCTCTTTGAGATCAGAAAATGGTGTTTTATGCGACTGTGCTTCCGGCACTTCAAGATCTATCAGGTCGTCCTGAATCTGAAAGGCAAGCCCGAGCGACATCCCAAACGTTTCGCACCATCGGAGTATTTTTTGGTCTGCGCCAGCAAGTGATGCACCAAATTGAAGTGGTTTGATAAAAGAATATCCCGCGGTCTTTCGACGCATCTTTTCCATAACAAGCCCATTACTCGCGGATGGACGTGTCGTAAGATCTACATCCAGCATCTGACCGATAATAACCTCTTCCGCCATCGCGTCAAAAATCCGTAACGCCATTGTATGACGTTCTGGAATAATTCGGGTTGGCGCATGCAGAACGCCATGTGCCCAAGTAAGCAAGAGATCGCCGGCGAGGATCGCTTGAGATTCACCGACGTGAGCAAGATCTCCATGACAATGCTGACGCGCCAAGCGACGTGTGACATCAACATGAACAGTTGGTATCCCATGACGGGATGCTCCACGGTCCATGATATCGTCATGGATGAGTGCAAATGCGTGAAACAATTCGAGCGCCGTTACGAGACGGAGCGCTTCAGACGGATACCGTCCGCCGCATGTGCGGAACATAAGAAAT
>QIKL01000026.1 GCA_003231955.1 Candidatus Uhrbacteria bacterium
CGGATATGCTCGCGTTTGGATTCCACATTTGGCGAAGGCTGACCTGTATAAGACCTCAGGTCATTGGGATAAATTTAAGGATGACTTGTTTTATGTTTCTAGTAAGAAGACGGATGAGACATTTGTGCTAAAACCGATGAACTGTCCGCATCACACGCAGATTTTTGCGTCAAAGCCGCGGAGCTATCGCGACATGCCAATTCGCTACAGCGAGGTAACGACGGTGTATCGTGATGAGTATGCGGGACAACTTCAAGGTTTGTCCCGTGTGCGGTCTATTACGCAGGATGACGCGCATGTATTTTGTCGACCGGATCAGGTTCATGATGAAACATTGGCTATGTATCGTATTATCGAAGGATTTTATGCGGTTTTTCATATGCCGCTTCGTGTGCGGCTTAGTATCCGCGATCCGCAGTGTCCAGAAAAATATCTTGGTGGAGATGCGGTTTGGAATGTGGCAGAGACGACACTTTCCGAACTTATGAAAGAGGTTGGACGTGATGTCGAAATTGGATTAGGTGAAGCTGCATTCTACGGGCCAAAACTCGATTTTATCGCAAAGGACGCGATTGGACGTGAGTGGCAATTAGCAACAATTCAGCTTGATTTTGTTCAGCCAGAACGCTTCGGGATTGAGTATGTCGCCTCTGACGGCGAGAAGAAACGTCCCGTAATGATCCATCGTGCGATTCTCGGATCTGTTGAACGTTTTACCGGTATTATGATTGAACATTATGCTGGTGCGTTTCCAGCTTGGTTGTCACCAGTACAGATTCGGATCCTCCCAGTTGCTGATAGGCATAATGATTTTGCAAAGATACTCGCATCGGAGATGGAAGAATATAATTTCCGTGTCGAGGTAGACGAGAGCGCCGAATCCGTTGGAAAGAAAATTCGTCTCGCGGAGAAATCAAAAGTACCAGTTATGCTTGTTGTGGGTGACAAAGAAGTGTCTGGTGAGGCACTGACGATTCGAAGATATGGAAAAAAAGATCAGCAGTCATTACACAAGGCTGATTTTATTACGGCATTTAAGAAAGAGGTCCAGACGCGTCAAACTTAAATCAAACTTAAATCAAAAAATCCCCGCAGAAGCGGGGATTTTTTGATTTATTTTCCAGACCAACGACGGCGTTGTCGTGCGCCGATCTCCGCGCGTGATCTCGCGCCTTTTGTGACGTCTTTGACCCCACGTTTTTCGGCAAGTATTTTTTGTACGAGGGCATTACCTGCCAAACCGAGGACGCTATTTAAGTGATGTACAGTAGCAAGACGCTGTCTCATTTCATCTTCATCTCCTTTAGTGCGAGCTTCGACGTATCGCGCGATCGCGAAGACATATTGTGTCGCTGAATCGACATATACTCCTTCTGAATCTTTTGGTCGAAGAGGAATAAATGTTAACTCCGCATCAAGATGTTTTTGAAGCGCGGTGGTGGCGAGATCCCAAAGCTTTGCGGCATCTGGGACTAGAGTTTTTGCATAGTCGATATGCATGTCTTGAAGTTCATTTTTTTCGTGTTGTGTGGTCCGCATGATCTCTTCTAAATTTGCTCGTTTTTCTATCTTTTTTCGTACGCCGGAGATCTCTTCTTTTTCTTCCTCTTTTTCCTCTTTTTTTTCAGTCTCTGTTTGTAGAGCAATCGAAGGTGCTTCAGTGACACGTCGTCCAGAGACACGTGTTTGTGTCTCTGTTCGCGTCGCTATTCCTGAGATATTTTGCGTTTCCCGGGCGAGTTCTCCACGCGCCCACGTTTTTCCCAGCGCATGAGATTCTTCAAGTCGACTCGCGCCAGACCCTATAAGTGGGTTAGTTGCTAGATTGAGTTTTTTACGGTAGGTATCGGTCGTATCTTTGAGACGGGCGATGCGCCGTTCCATGCCTTGATAGATGGCATCACGGTGCGCTTTATCCATGGTTACAAGCTCGTGGACCGCATTGAGATAGTCATTAACTGACGTTAAATATTCGGTGGACGTGAAACCATATTGTTGGATTTGAGCTGTCGCATCCGAACCCATGACGGCACGAATCTCTTCGATAAAAGTTTTCACGAGTGCAGGACCGAGGAGGTCTCGCGTTTGTTTTTCCACATCTTGTGCATGTTCTATGATATTTGCAATCTCGGTCTTTCGCATTTTTTCGGTGTTTGCAAGTGCTTGTTCTTTTTTGAAAAGATCTTCTTTAACTATTTCTTCTGTCTCTTTCCACGTCTCTAGATCTGTTGTGCCTAGATATTCTTTTTCTAAGGTCGCGGCATGAGCTGGTAATCCGTCAGCACCCATCTCTTCGCGATGTGCACGTGCGTATTCCCGTCCTTCTCGTGCTTCTTTAGCGCGGATTTCTTCTTCATTTGGATGGCGTTTTTCGTAAGCCTCTCGCTCTTCTCGCTCTCCTGTTCCCTCCAATGGCATAGCAATACTAGCAGCATCTCGTCCGAGGTCCTTGATGACTTGTTTATTACTTTTGATATAGTCAGTTTCAGTTTTTTGAATCTCTACAGCTTCTCTGCCGGTTACGGGACGGCGCTTTGATTGCTCGCGAACGGATTCTTCTTCGGTCTGTGCCTTATGCCACTGACTTATGAGATCGTTCCCTGTCATTTTTCGCGCCCAGAGTTTTACTTTTCCTCCAAATGTTTTTGGTAATGCGCCAGCGACAATTTCTTCCGGGGTTAGGCCGTATTCTTTTTTAATTTGTTTGGATAGGAGTGTAGCATGCGCCTGGATACTGCGGATTTTTTCTGCGGCGGCTTGTCGTTCTTGCACAGGCTCCGTTGTTTGCGTTTCCGCCGTATATGCCGCAATCGCGAATTCTGGCATCTGACTTGAGATATCAAGCATGTGCTCTACATGCTTGATAATGCCCCAGTTTGTCTGTGCCTGTTCACGCTCTGGCGCCGATCCTTTTGTGAGTTGTGCTTGTTTATTCTCAAGCGCCTGTTTTGCATCGCGTAATGCCTTGACAAGGTCTGTCTGCATTTCCGGATTCATTTTGCCTCTATTTACCGCAGCGTTAAAGGTCATGTAATAGCGGATCATAGCGCTATCTGCAACCTTTGCAGGGTCGAGTTCCTGATCCGAACGAAGTGGATGTTTTTCCTCAGCGGCCTCTATCTTATGTGGCTGTTTTGTGTTTTTTATC
>QIKL01000011.1 GCA_003231955.1 Candidatus Uhrbacteria bacterium
CGTGATATTTTCGTAGTGCGGATCAATAAGATCGTATTTTGTTCCCGCTTCGACTGCTCGCATAAATGCATCTGTGATAACAACGCCATTATTGATGTTAAAACATTTTCGATCGATGTCTCCACCCGTGGGTTTACGGATATCCAAAAACTCCTCGATATCTGGATGGTCAATACGCAAATATGCTGCTGCCGCGCCACGCCGCGTCGAGTTACGAGAAATTGCCAAGGTCTCCGAATCCATAATCTTAAGAAACGGAATTACACCCGACGAACGCAAGCCGCTTGCTTTGAGCGGTGCATTCTGTCCGCGGAGCTGGGACCAGTCCGTACCAATGCCACCGCCATATTTAGAGAGGAACGCATTTTCACGATAGAGATCAAAGATCCCCTCGAGGGTATCTGGCACTGTATTGAGAAAACATGAGATAGGAAGCCCCTTGTTTGTACCAATATTCATGAGGACCGGCGTCCCTGGAATAAACCAAAGCTGGCTCATCGCTTCGTATAAATCCTGCGCTAGTTTACGATCTCCAAGTGCCATACCGGTCGCAACGCGCGCAAAGAACGTCTGCGGATTCTCCACAATACTTCCGTCACCATCCTTGAGGAGATATCTATCATGGAGATTTTCTAAACCAAAATACGAGATCTTCTCGTTACGTTCTGGAAAAATCGTAATCCCCTCCTGGATGTCACGGTCCGTGGCGTACCATGGTGAATCCCAACTTGATCGTCCAGTAGTTTCGTGATAAATGTTGTCAAGAAGAATATCGCGCGCGGCGACGAGATCATTCTGAGAGAGGGCGTCAATAACGCTGGAGTAGGTTGGCATAGAATGGTAATTATTATTTTTTTTAATCACGTCCAATCATTAATGACCGCACCTTTAGAATATTCCGTAGCACGATTCTCAAAAAAATTAGCATGTTCCTTTGCATTTATCATGACATCAAGCCACTGAAGTGGATTTTTGTTAACCTTGTACAAATGATCCAACCCTAATTCGTTAAGTTTACGGTCCGCCGTATAGCGAATGTATTGCTTTACCTCGTCCGCTTTGAGTCCAGCCACATCACCTAACGAAAAACAAGCGTCTATGAAGGCATCCTCAAGTGAGATCATATCCTTACACGCACTGTAGAGCGTATTTTGGAGCTCTGGCGTCCAAATATAGTGGTTTTCCGACACAAGATCGCGAAAGAGATGGCAGACGCCGAGGCTATGCAAGCTCTCATCGCGGATACTCCATGTAATAATCTGCCCGACGCCCTTAAGCCGTCCAAGCCGCGGAAAATTCATAAGGATCGCGAAGGATGAAAACAGGCTAACACCTTCCATGAATCCGCCGAAAACTGCCAAGTTAATCGCAAGTTCCTCGATTGAGCGGACATCAAAGTTTTGAAGATAATCATATTTCTCACGCATCGCCTTGATATTGAGAAAGGCTGAATACTCCTCATCTGGAAGGCCGAGCGAATCGTTGAGGTAAGAATACGCCCAAATGTGGATCCCCTCAGTCGCGGCGAACGCCGATAACATCATCTTAATCTCAGGCTTTGGAAAAAACGGAATGAGCCTCGAATTATAGTTATTATTGACCTCAATATCACCTTGCGTAAAAAACCTAAGGATATTGATAATAAGGCCTATCTCTTCCTTCGTAAGTTTATATTTGTAGTCCGAGATATCCGACTCCATATTGACCTCAATCGGCATCCAGTGCGCCTGATTTTGTTTCGTAAAATACTCAAAATAGTGCTCATATTCGAACGGTTTATAAACTTTTCGAGGTGTCATTATCCGACAAGATCCAAGAAGTCGCTCCACATCAGAGCTTTCAGATATGGCGACCTCCCCTTTATTGTCATCAATGATCGTGCGGCTCGACATCGTCTCTGAAAATTCGCTTCCTAGCCAGCGAAAAATATAATCGACGATGGATTCGGCGGTGCGTATATTTAGGTTTTCAGTAAAGCCAGACGGATCAAAATGGACATGCGAAAATTTCTCAACCAGCGTGCGGAGCGGAATACCGAATTGTAATCCAATAGAAACGGACGTCGCGAGTGCATCAAGCAATCCAGCTATTGTACTACCATCCTCACTCATAGAGATAAAAATTTCTCCTGGGCTTCCATCCTCATATAAACTCACTGTGAGACATCCCTTGTGGGGACCAATTTGAAATGTATGTGTGATTGAACTTCGCTCATCTGGGAGACGGCGGCGAACCGCATTTGGCAGAACGTTACGTTGATGACCATTTCCTAGAAATTTTGGCTTATCCACAAGAAATGCACCCTTCGACAAGCTACTGGATTTAATTATTTCAATATACGATTTGGCGACAAGCGGCAAATTGTGATCAAGTAAAATTTCGACGATAATTTCTCCAAGCTCCACCGTATCTGGAATCATGCGCCCGTCAAACAGAAGCGTAAGCTTAGCAATAGCCTCGTCAGTCACATGCAGGATTACGGGCTCATCCTTTTCACTAGCAAAACCGGTCAAGTTAAAAGCATAACGAATTGAACGTTCAAAACGAGCCGGATTAAAATCCTCAAGCAGTCCATCAGACAAATGGATTTGTTTAACTGAGGTTAGATATGCACGAACAGAATCTATAACATGCGAACTAGTGTTAGACATTTTAGAGATATCATCAGTCTGTTGCGAAATTTCTGTGCTCATAAAATATTGCCAAAAAAATATTTAAATAACACCTCCTAATCACCCGCACATTTGGCCTCTCCGATCATTGTCGAGGCGATGTACGTATCGTTTTATATTCTCAATGACCACTACATCTTGTGGTTCTTTTTTAAGTATACCACAATATGTAGTATTTCAAAGATTGAAATGGGGATAACTTAAAAAAATACTATAAACCGAGTGACAAATTTAAAGGAGTCTTAAAATCTTGTTCTGGCGGTTGGATTGGCATGGGGACTTCCTGTTTTTGCCCTCTTCGGTCAAGAAAATAAACTTTTTGTTCTAACAAGGCATACT
>QIKL01000051.1 GCA_003231955.1 Candidatus Uhrbacteria bacterium
CGCATCCCCGAGGCAGATGCCTATGCGAAAGCTGAAAAATTTAAAGGTTGGAATCCCATTCTCATGATGGGAAAGGATTTGGACAATAAAACACTTGGGATTATCGGCGCTGGACGCATCGGCTCTGCTGTGGCGCGCCGTGCCGTGACCGGTTTTGGAATGAAGCTCGTCTATGCGGATATGCACCGTAATCTAGAAATCGAAAAGACCTATCATGCCAAACAACTTTCGATAAAAAAACTCCTCGAAACTTCAGACTTTATTTCACTCCACGTTCCGCTCCTCCCATCAACGCGGCATCTTATATCGACCGATGCATTTAGCCTTATGAAAAAAACAGCATTTCTCATAAACACCGCGCGTGGCGCCGTTGTCCATGAAAAAGCCCTCCTACGAGCACTCCGGACAAAACGAATCGCTGGCGCTGGTCTTGATGTTTTTGAACGTGAACCGGCGATTGATTGTGATATAACTGATAATCTTGAACTAAAAAGTTTTAATCACGTCATTCTGACGCCCCATATCGCTAGTGCTACACGCGAAGCGCGCGAAGCTATGGGAAATGTCGCCGTCGATAATCTCCTCGCTGTTCTCGCCGATAAACCGGCATTAAATCCGACGAAGTAAATCATTTAAAAAATACCCTTCCATCACAATATATGCCAGTCTCACCAGAACATCCGTTTGCCAATGCAAGCGATGAAGAGCTAGAAGCCGCACTCGGAAATATGGAAGCAGGCGAACCGATTGTGACACCTGTAGAAGACAAAGAAGCGGAAAGCCGCCGAAGGGCCGCATTGGAACAGATCCACTACGAACGGACACAGGAGAGTGTACAACGCATAGCGGTGCTTGAGGCTCAACAAAAATCCGAATCCAAACAGACGGAAGAAAAAGTAGAAGAACTTCACAAACAAATTTCTAGTCTTCATAAACGAACCAGTACGCAGAGTGTCGTATTCCATCCACAGGATGTGGAAGAATTAAAAATTCTCGGACGCGTTACAGACACAAAACGCGCCGGATTTGGCAATGACACTCGGGAGCTCGGTGGTACTGGATCTGCACCAAAGGAAATCAAGACAGCCTTCTCCAGCGAGACAAGTTTTACTGGTATTGAGGAGACAGAAAAACCAACAAAATCCGCACCCGCGATGTTCAGCCTAGAGCAACTCCAAAAAGAAGAAGAACGGAAAAATCCTCCGAGTCAAGCCGCATAGATACAATAGATCCCGCTTCTTTGTGAGCGGGATCTGACGGTATTTCAACTAGAGAAGCGGCGAAGGTGCTGGATACAAAATCCTTGGATGACGGGGGAAATGCTCAAAACCAATCTCGAGAAACCAGATCTGTTCACCTAGTGGAAGCTGAACAGCTGGCCGAACGATCAACTTTTTTATGTTCCTCCCAGATCTTTCAGCTTTAATACTTACGAAGTCGACTTTGATCCGTTCGCCGTCCTCGACGGTGACAAGTTTCCCGACTGGAAGTGGCGGTGGCGGTACCAACGATGGGGTAGAAACACCATCTAGTGATGACATTCGCAGACGGTACCCTGGCAATGTCGAAAGCCGACGCAAAAAACAGACATCAAGTTTTAGCGACGGATGATAGCTGTGCAGGAGCGTCTGCGTCGCGCGAAAAATAATTGCCATACCTCGCCCATCGCGGTTGGCCAATTCGTAATATCCTCGATCCCCGACCTCCATATACAACAGCGTGAGCTGATTGACGATGGCGGAGATCCCCTCTGGTCTTGTCGGATCCATCAGTCCTCCTTGGTCCAGTAAGACCTTAGCAGTGCAATTCTATTATCGTCAATCAGCCGCCCTAAGCGCATACTACGGTTGACATCCTACAATTTTTTGACTATAATTCTTCGCATTCATGGGCCCTTAGCTTAGTTGGTAGAGCGCCTCGTTTGCAACGAGGAGGTCATCGGTTCGAATCCGATAGGGTCCACCAAATTGAATTAGGAGTGCTTGATACTTTTGTTACTAAGCTTGTGAAAAAAAACAAATTATTATAATTCACAGTGGAATAACCTTTGATACACACGAGGATTACATCTTGTATCTCAAAAAACAAAAAAATTACCATAGAAAAATTAAAAGAACATAAAGACTGGAAAAGTACACTAACAAAAGAATTGGGAGATAATTTTGAAGTTTTGTCTCCACAAATGCCAAACAACACAAATGTTTGTTATAAAGAAAATGAGTTAGGCGACATTACAAAATATTAGCTTACAAAACCATGCCTTTTGAAAGAGGTCTGAGTTCGGTTAAGAAAATCAAGAATAATTCGATAAAAAATTTATAAAAAAGTAGAAAGAATTAATGTTACGTATAATCTTAATCATCATAATAAATTTCATTACAGTAAAAGACATGATATACTAAAAATCTTAAAGTTTTAGATTAAAAAGGATACTCGTCTAGTGGCAAAAATAATATGAATAATGTAAGTGACGGAGCAAAAAAATGGCTTGTTATAAGCGCTTTTGCCCTGTTTTCGGTTATATTAATCGGCATTTTTTATCTATTTACATCGCCAGGACAAACGGCAAACGTCGCTTTCGCGTATGTTGTCGGGCTTTCGATGATTGTCCTGCCATGCACCTTGCCGCTTGCCTTTATTATCGTACCTCTGGCTATGGGGAAGGGGCCAAAAAAAGGTCTTTTAATGTCTCTTTTCTTTGGCTTGGGACTGGCGATTACACTTTCTATTTACGGCCTTTTTGTGGCGATTGTAGGAAGATCGCTTGGTTTGAATCAAGCAATAGGAGGAGCCGGAACAGTAAGCCGCATAC
>QIKL01000017.1 GCA_003231955.1 Candidatus Uhrbacteria bacterium
AAACTCTAGTAAAAATGGAGTACCTCCTCAATCGGCTCCTCAAGCGGCTCAGACTAAAGCGGTTAAAGGGTCTGGTACGACGTTAGTGGATCCCATGCACGGGATAGGGATCGTTGGTGCGATAAGTCGGATTATTAAGGTCTTTCTTGGTCTTGTCGGTGCATTTGCACTTATTGTGTTTGTGTATGCGGGCGTGATGTATATGACGGCTGGGAGTTCAGAACGTATAAAGACGGCGATAAATGCCATGAAATATGGTGCGCTCGGCCTCGTTATCATTATGTTTGCGTATGTTATTAGTTCATTTTTTTTGACAGCTTGGACGACGAATATCGTTAGCGTGCATAACACACCAACAAAATCGTATGCGGTTCCAGCTCCTCCGCCATAGTCTTTATGAAAGATCTTCGTCCACAGGCTGCTGTTCAAATTTCCATATTCAGTATAATTGGAACATTTTTTGGTCTTGTTTTTGTGCGTATCGCTTTTGCGGCCGAAACGTTTCCAGTTGCTGCTATCGGAAAGAAATATAATTTTCCAGATCCGCTCGGAGGCGTATCTGTCTCTCAACTCATCGGGCGTATTATTTCGCAGGTTCTTCCATTTGTTGGTGCGCTTTTTCTTTTAATGTTTATGTGGGGCGGTCTTGAATGGATGACCGCGGGCGGAGATTCCGCAAAAGTCCAAAAAGCGATTAAAACATTACGCAATTCGGTTATTGGGATTATTATTGTACTTGGAGCGTATGTGATTGTGCAGGCGCTTGTTTCCTATGGGTCGACAATTCTTAAGTAAACTGGTTGAGGCATGTGGAGATTCGACCTTTTCTTATGTATCTGCTATTATTTCTTTATCACGCTTGGCGTGAATCTCACATGTGAAAGGAGGTGACACATGACATGACTCAACGAATGAAAAAGATACTGGGTTTTGCCGGTACTTTAGGTCTCGCGGCAACACTCGTGATTCCGTCCATTGCATTAGCTGCAGATAACTTGAATGCGAACGACCTCGGTGTCGGCGCGGTTCAGTCGTCTATTAAATTAGGCTCAGGTGATGTCCGCCAGACGGCCGCTCAGATTATCAACGTTGCCCTCGGTTTCTTGGGTATTATTGCAGTCGTCATCGTGCTCCTTGGTGGATTCAAATATATGATCGCTGGAGGGAACGAAGAAAAGACAGGGGAAGCACGGAAGCTTATCGTTTCTGGAATCATTGGTCTTGCGATTATCCTTTCCGCATGGGCAATTACCAGCTTTGTTATTTCACGATTAATAACGGCAACACAACAACCATAAAGATATGCAAGACGCCGGTCTCGCCGGCGTCTTGTCGACTTCTATGAAGTTTACGCGAATTCTTACCGCATTGAGCATAATATGCGCCCTAGGCATTACGGCCGCTGGGCCCGTTTTTGCGGCGGCGCCACCATCAGTTACATCTGCAATCGGTAGCGGACTCCAAAGTGCGGCTCAGGGTGCAGGATATGTCGCTCCTGGATCGGAAAGTTCGCAAGGGAATGATCTTCCGCGTATTGTTGGTTCTATTATTGGGATCCTTCTTCAGGTCACTGGCGTCTTATTGATTATCTACCTCGTATATGCGGGATTCCTCTGGATGACTGCTGGTGGCGATAAGGCTAAGGTAGAAAAGGCAACGACGACGATACGTGATGCCATCATTGGACTTATTGTCATTGCGCTTGCCTATGCTATTGCGTCTTATGTCGTGACCCAGCTTGGCGTGGCTGTGAACAACGGCGGTACGGGGACGACACAGACCCCTAAACCCTAAAGAGAGGGTCGAAGGAAACTCCGTGATCGCGATTTGTGTATGCCGTTTACTCTGAAATTCAAAGCAATTATTACTGTATGAAGTTTACAAAACCCTCGTGGCTGGTCGCTATTGGGGCAGCTATCGCGCTTGCGCCGTTCCAGGTGATGGCTGTCACTAATCCGTTCAAAGCTGCGAACAATCAAGTTGTGGCGTTGCAGAATGCTGCCGGTCTTGGGACAACGGCGACACCGTTGACCCAGATTATCGGTAGTATCATCAATGTCCTATTGGGATTCCTTGGGATCATATTCCTAATCCTTCTTATCTACGCCGGATTCCTCTGGATGACTGCTGGTGGCGAAAAGGATAAGGTAGAAAAGGCACAGACGATGATTAAACAGGCTGTAATCGGTCTCATTGTGATCGTAGCTGCATTTTCTATCTCCAACTTTGTTCTAAACTCGCTCATCAATGTGAGTGGGACAGGATAAGTGAATACTGTTCGTTGCGCAACAAAAGCAAACCCCTCGATTTTTCGGGGGGTTTGCTTTTACGATTCATACCCATTTTTTTATTTGATGTGCTAACGTATTAGCAATGCCAAAAATAGGTAGGATTGGTCGTTTCTTTCTTATATGTGCCGGAGCGACGGCATTATTTGCGCTACTCATTCCATGGAACGGCTGGAACGATCCAGATGCTTTTTATCACGCGACGATGGCGCGTCTTTTATGGCAGAGCGGGCCTGTCCTAAAATTTCCATGGCTTGATCTTACTCTCATGGGTACGGTATATGCAGATTTACATTTTGGGTTTCATCTTTTTGTTGCGCCATTTACTGCGGTGTTTGGTGATTTGCAGGGTTTACGTATCGCCAGTGTAATTCTCATCGGGATTTGTGTTGCGACAT
>QIKL01000013.1 GCA_003231955.1 Candidatus Uhrbacteria bacterium
ATGATCTCCCCATTCGTCCAGATGCTTTCCCTTGGCGTATCAGCATTCCGCGAGGATCCAGCCCTTTACGAGAGTGGGCAGTGAGTCGTATTAACGAAATGCTAAACTTCAACGTTGTCCCACTCACAGCGATCCGCAAAGAAGCTGATGATATGGATCTACTCTCTGCACAAGAAGCAGTCCCAGCAACGGATCCAAAAATCCCTCCGCGGCCACTGACAAAAAAAGATTTCGATGAACTTTCTCGTGACGGTTCATGGCATCCAGGTGCGCGGAGTCTTATGAAGATTGCGTGTCTACACTATCTCGTCCAAAGCCTAGACGGCCATTCAGAAAATATTCTATACGACGAAGCTTCACATCAATTCTATTCAATAGATAACGCTTTAAGCTTCCCTTTACAGGTCCAGAAAAAAGCTGGAGACACGACATCAAATATTCCAGCTGACCGTATTGTCTCTCTGCCAATCGAGATCGTTGAACAACATCCAGATTGGAAGCTGGACAACGAAGCACAAGAAGAACTAAAACGTATCTACACAGCGATTGTCGATTACCTCAAAGAGCGAGAAGAAATTAAGGGGAGATCAAACGAACGCCAACATAAACATGAGGAGCAAAAAGGGCTACTCAAAGAAACCTATTATATGGAAGAAACTGCGGGAGGCGGCAAAGGGAAGGAAGCCAAGTATCTATCAAGCCTTTTGCAATTTCTATATGAAAACAAAACGATCGCGCAAAAGGAAGCGAGCGAATTTGCCAAACGATTGCAGATCCTCGTAAAACTCGGACGGCCGCCCAAACTCGACGACGAACACATCAATCGGATCGCCAAACATTTGTCAGCATAAATAAAAAAGCGACTCAGATAAGCCGCAGACGAAGATAACTCTCTCACATCCCGTAAGAGGCACGTTCTGTGAACGTACTATTTTCAGCCGAACAAAGTTCCGGCATGGTAAAAATTGTGATCCAACGGATATTGGACGTCATTCCGTCCGACTGAAAAATGAAAAAGATACTGTTCCACGATTTACGAGGAACGAACTGGAATCGATATACCCCCTTCTCATCATCTACATCGCACAAGCGATGAATACGCCCAACAACCTCATGGTCGTCCCCACCATTTATCGTGTGTAAACGTACGGCCCTTCCGTTGAAGAGCATGACAGCGAACGGCTGACTATCAGCTGTCTGTAGCATGAGTTGAACATCTCCGCTCACACGGATCATAGCCGCAGACGTAATTGCCGCTTGCGATACTTTGATATGCCGCGCGGCGAGTCGGATGACTTTTGCCACATAACCTCCTTAATCCGATACTTCCACACTAAGTATATTTAGTAATCTTGTCAAGATTCGTCACCCAATTTTATGATCAACAAAAGCTCATTTTTTTTCTTCTTTTAGCTTTAATGGAGATCTCCGTCCTATCTGTTACACTACAATTATGGCTGAATCTCAATTCTCACGGGACAAACTGAAGACTGCGTGGATCAAATTTAATACGCAACTCATTAAGATCCGCACAAAGACCCGCCAACTAATCCATACAGCCGATAAACGAAAACGCACCCGAGAGATGAAAACTCTCCATAAACAAATTAAACAGCCCTAATATATGAAAAAAGATATACATGCCAGACTTACCATCGCATGGATTAAATTTATCACGCATATCAAAGTAATTAAAAAACAAACAAAAAAAATCACCGCAGCGTATGCAACTCCAAAATCTCGCTCCTGAATCGCGACGCGACGCGACACTTAAAAAAATCGAAACGCACAATCTCCCACCTAAAGAAACAGCGCGAGAGATGTTACGCAGCGCGGATGTAGAAATCACAGAGACAAAATCCTCCCTCGAGAGTTTGCGCTCAACGTTGAGTACAGAGGAACCGGATCTTCTAGAGCAACTAACACACCTAAATACAGCGCTTGATTCTGCGTATACGGAACTACAAAATGACATTTCCACCGCACTCACGTCTCCAGAATCCAGTACATCCGAAAAATCCAAAAACTCTACAGAAGCAGAGAACCCAGAAAACGCTACCGAGCAGACACGTGTGATGATTGATGCCTTTATGAGGGGGATTGGAGACTCCGCACAACTCTCAGAGCTTCTCAAGATAGAGGAATCCCGACGGGAGGCTGAAGATCAAATTGTGGAGATTACCAATACGCTCAACTATGCTGACTCAACTCCAAACGAAATACTTGAAGATCTCTCAAGGCTGGCAGCCGCCGATCCCTATCTTCTTGACTGCGCCACAACCGGCCTTGCGAATTCTGTTGGACCAAAATTTGCGGAGTATTTGCTCACCGACGCAACCTACCGTACTAAACTCTTTGACCTACAAATTGCACTCCGTGAAACGATAAATGGACCAGAGAGCCCGATGTTCTGTTCTAAGACTAATATTCAGTATTTAGTTATAATCTTGGAAACGCTTGGCGAACACAGCACCACTATGGCAAAAGCGCTAGATCTAAGAAACTATGGCCAAAACTTGGATAAAAAACTCCATTACCGTCAAGAGCAAGGCAATAGTATTCCAGATGTGATCTACATCCCGGATGCGCATTTTGACGAAACTGGCGAACTCACCACATCTAAAGTTTGCATGGGTCTTAACTACAATGTCAATGTTA
>QIKL01000043.1 GCA_003231955.1 Candidatus Uhrbacteria bacterium
CCCTTCAAAAGCTTCGTCGATAAAATCATTGAAGCCGTTGACAAGAAGCGGGGAGACCCCTTTTTTGACCAAGGTCTTTTTCAGACCGTCGCCAACTTTGAGAAGCTCGCCGGCTGTCGTGATCCCCATGCCAGTAAGCATGGGTCCCAGCAAGCCCTCAAGCTTGTCAAAAAGTGCCGTCGCCGCCCCAGAATTTGAGGCAAGCGTGTACCCCATGCTAAGAGCTGGCTCCGTGGCAATGCCCTCAACGATCCGCTGCAAAATTGAATCACCAGGACTGTCACCGAGAATGCTCTTCATGAATGTGTGCCCAATTGGCATACCATCTCCTTTCCGCCTTTCGGGCGATTTTTGGAATTTTCGAGTTACTTGAACTCCCTAGAACCTAACAAAGGCTCTCCCAGAAGAACAATCAGACATAGCATGAAAAAAGCAGTTTTGTCAACCAGCTATTTGGCTATTTTTTACTTTATTGAGCCAAAAGACGTATCTTTATTTTAACTAAACCCAACAAAAAACCCCACCCATCGCGAAAAAGATGTAATGCGCTCCGCCGCCCAGGATCGCGATGCTCAACCCATTGAACGGGGATCTCAAAAATCTTCATCTCTTTCATAGTAGCCAACGCAAGAAATTCAGTATCAAAAAGCCATTGACGTTCACGACATAGCGGAAGAATCTGTCGCGCTGCACCAATAGAAATCGCCTTAAGACCACACTGCGCATCATGCACTGGAAGATGCAGAAGCGCGCGCTGGAGTAGACGATAAACATGCGAGGCAATCTCGCGGCTAGGTCGTCGTTCGTGGATTGCGCCAGCGATAAATCGCGATCCACAAACGATATCCGCGACATGAGAGCGCAATGGTGCAATAAGCGCTGGCAAAACAGAAAGATCCGCAGCCAAATCCGCATCTGTAAACACTAAAATATCTGCATCTTCAAAATGGCGTTCCCAAGAACAACGGATCGCGATCCCCTTCCCGCGCTCTGCAAGATGAAAAACGGATGCGCCAGCGGAAGCGGCAATTTCGCCAGTCCCATCTGTACTCGCATTATCCGAGACCTCAATCATAACAATGTCATCGGGGAGATAACGCTTCGCCGCATCGCGTACCGACACGACACTCCGCGCGATAATCCGCGCTTCATTCCAAGCTGGAATGACAATGAGGATACGGGGCATATGTGTATGTCATTTTACACGAAGTAGAAAAATCGCATACACATACATCAGTTTGAACGAGATGTGCCGACATTGTGCGGGATAGCGTTGGGATTACCAACCGTGAACGCCGCACTATCCGTTGAACTCGAAATCTCTATGTATCGTGGATCGCTCTCAATCCGATTGAGAAATGTCGAATGATTCTTCCGACTCACAAATACAAACTTTGAATGCAATTGATCGTGGATCAGCGACCACGTTTCCGCCGGTGTCGAGGTCGAAATGTTCCATGTCACATCACGAACTTCATTAGAGAGTGTAGAGGATGCAATATACAAAAATGTTGGATCAAGACCAGACACATATCGAAGACGCTGATCCGCGTGAAAAAGCTCAGGGAACTCATCCCAGCTTGTATGAAACACTCGATCACCGGGTGTGGCGCGAGCTGAGATAGCATCCATCGACGTACGAAATATCGTGTCAGGATACCCTGGAGGGTGCGTGTCCATCCACAACTCAAACATCTGTTTGATAGGAATGCTGACGATAATGAGACAGATAAGGACGATCGCAGAAATCCGAGCGGGTCGCGGCCAATGCTCAAAGGTTTTTACAAATGAACGCCACAACATCTTTGGATCAATAAGCGACCAGAGTGTTCCAACCCAGAGCGCAACGACTGGCGCAAGTATCTCCGTGTTTCGACGACTCTTCAAAGTCAGCGCGACGAGTGCGGCCATAACCCAACCGAGAGAAACAAGAAGGCGCGCACGATCCTCATCAAGGCGTTCACGATGAGCGAGAGCAAGCCCCGTCATTCCAGCGATGAGAAGGACAACCCATATACCATACCCCGCAACAAATCCTAAAACAGGTGTCGGCATCCATTCGGTACCCATACGGACATGTTGAAACGGCGTTCCAAGACCGATCGTTACAATCTGCGCCCATGCAAACTGCAAATCTTGTGGAAAATTCGGATGTACAAGGAGACCAATAAACCCTCCAGCCCATGCCGCGCCAATCTCACGCCAACGCGCAGATACGACCGCTTTACGCCAAGATGTCTCATGAACAATCAGATCGTATAATGCGTCGCCGAATGCAAGAAGAATGATAGAACCGGCAAGAAACGGCCACCCTCCATACGATAACGCGTAGACGAGCGTACAAAATCCGACGAGCCATGCGCGACGTTTCCATGCGACGGAAAGTCCAACGAGGAATAAAATGAGCGCGAGCGGCGTTGCTTTACCGAGCGAGACTCGGAAAGCGAACGAAAAAGTTGTAACAAGCAATATCGTCCAGACGAGCGGCCATCGAATCCGCAGCCATCCCGCGATCGCATCAAATGTCGCAACACAAATCCCGATGAGAATTACACTGGCGATACGTAAACCCTGCAAATCACCAAACACCGCAGTAAATGGCGCAACAAAAAG
>QIKL01000038.1 GCA_003231955.1 Candidatus Uhrbacteria bacterium
TTTGATTGACACTTTCTATCAATACGCCCGTTCCCACAGCTCGCATCTGGAATACATGTCGGATATTGCGGATCTGGAAGATATGCTTCTTTAACACCAATACCGCACGCATTACAGGCGTAGACTCGATGCCCAGATTCTTTCGTACCTGGAACGATACATTTCTTTAGCTCCGTCTGCCCAATCTCGCATTGCTCACCCGCATTTAGGACACCATCGCCACATGTTCCATTTTCGCTATACACACCAGAAGTACATAAACCCGTATATGTATAGTTTCCAGCAAACTTACGACAGCTATCTTTCACTTTGGGAATTTCCTTACACGTAAATCCTGTCTGGCATTGATTGGTATTCGTACAGAGCAAACCGTTCCCAACATTTGTTTTATTATTCGTACACTGATTGCACTGCTTCGGATTCGAACATGGACGACAAAGTGCATCATCGCCAGATCCGTTTGCGCCAGAACAAAGCTTCCCAGTAACGCCTGCATTCACACATTCCCAAACGCCATTTGCGAGCGGAGGAGACCACCACCCAGTCGCTGGATTAGACGGTGGTGGAACCTCAAATTCTGCACTCAATTGATATCCTAACCCGCCATTCTGAGATGTATACCTGTAAAAACGTGAGAGACCAGCCGAGTGTAATCCAGTTCTCGGACAAATAAACTGATGATTGACAAAATTCCAACAAGTTGTCGGATTCGTACTGGTTGTAGTCCATATATTCTTCACATATTCACCACCCTGGCAGGTCTGATGCTTCTGATCCACATCTAAACAATCCGTATCACTCGTACACGGAGCTTGTGAAATCGAACATCGGCCGCAGGTCAAAAATCGATTAATTGGATCAACCGGCAACGTTTCGCCGGACGAATTCGTCATACCTGGATTCACGCCAATTTCTGTCTGCCACGACGGCCAAAGTGATGTAGAAATCCCACTCAGATACGTCCCCCCGATAGCCTGCGGATATTGACCAAGACTATTTTTCTCGGTTTCCAACGTATTTGTAAATGCCTGAAAATCAGCAATACGTTTTGTATCCCGCGTTAACTTTGCTTTCATGCTATCGCAATAGAGATTCGACGAATACTTCAAACACTCCCAATCTGCAGTGCAGGAAACATAAGTATTTGTCTTCTTATTTTTATAAACTCCACCCAGTGGAACGTACGTCCGACAACTGTTGCTCTGATCTGTAAACTCCAAATTAATGTTAAATGCCAGATTCGCGACCATCTGATCGTAAATCCTTAAAGTTGTCGATGTTGCTCCCTTATTATGTGAGATAAGATAGATGTTCGAATAAATATTCCCTTTATTGCCAAGCGGACGATTTGCCGCCGCAACATAAATTGTTGTCCCATCCTTGATCGCTGGATACCCATCTACCGTCGTCGGCGTCGGCGTCCCCGTAAACCCACTCAATCGGTACCACTCCAGAGGAGAAAGATGCGCCGGATTGGTAAGAATCCGAATCCCAATCCCATCTTGTTTTAATTCTGGATGATCACTACCATAAACGAAAAGATATTGTCGCAAAATCCCCTCGGCTAAATCAAGCGTGCTTGTCGGCACTTGAGTAATATGTAGCGCAGGAAGATCATCCGTCGTGTCATGTGGCTTTCCAGCATCCATACAATACATGGTCTCAAAGTTATACGTCGGTTGACCATAAAACGGATCTCCGTGTTTAAAATTAACGGAATTCTCTACATCACGGAATGGTGACGTTTTAAGCGACGGCCACGGATTCTCACAAACCGATACGGTCACAGGCGCAATGCCGGCGACCGTCGTATTTTCGTTCTTAGAATTATTCTTATTTTTTTTCACAACAAGCGTCGCCGTAATAATTGTATTACCGTTCTTTTGCTTAGAGCTAAATGATGCTGTCGGTCCGCTATTAGGCGAATTAACGTCGACGAGCGACGTATCGCCAGAGGTCCATGGATCCCATATCCAACTATATTCCGGCACAGGACTTAACGAAACTGCTTGATTATTTTTAATGGATAGCGCATCCGCTCTAAAATCTCGTTTCTCGCTCTTATTGTTAGCATTCAAAAAGAGATATGGATGATCATACAAATTTTTATTTGTTATTTTTGTCACATCCGTCACCCGGACTGTGTTGATCTCACAAAGAGTTTTTCCCGTCGTAAAACTCCAAACAAGGTTTCCAGTTTCTCCCTTATTGAATAGATCAACCACACCCTCCGCGCTCTTAACTCCATGTTTATTTGTGATAATATTATTATTTGCAAACGTTTTATCGCCCAAAAATCGCACAAGATACCGCGTATTCTTCTCAAGTGCCTGATCTAAAGTAAAATAATATGCCTTTGGATTCTTGACTGTCGTTTCAGGATGGAGCTGACCCGTCACGAGCCCAGCGCACCATACATCTACCTGCGCATCGACGGGCGTACCGGTAAACCACGCAACAATTGTATGCCACGTCTTCTGAATCCAGCCTAAAATTCCCGGACCAAAATGAGCATCGACAACAACAGCATGCGTCCCAGTTGGACATTTGGGCGTAGACAA
>QIKL01000039.1 GCA_003231955.1 Candidatus Uhrbacteria bacterium
CTTTAATGGATGTGCCATTCGAGAGCGCGGACGCGTACGCCTTTTTTATCGTGCAGAATCAGCTCCACGACATCTTGGAAATACGGAATTGAGGATTTCCTCAATTGGATATGCATCAAGTCCCGATGGGACACGTTTTGAGAATCGTAAACAACTTATTGCTCCCGTAAACGAATGGGAACGCTTCGGGTGCGAGGATCCACGGGTTACGAGGTTTGAGGGAAAATATTATATTTTTTATACGGCGCTTTCGAAATATCCTTTTGCTCCCGATGGGATTAAAGTTGGGCTCGCTATCGGGAAAGATTTTCAACATCTTGAAAGACATCCAATCACGACGTTCAATGCAAAAGCTATGGCACTTTTCCCAGGCAGGGTTAACGGAAAGATAGCCGCGCTTGTGACTGCGAATACTGATCAGCCCCCTGCGCGGATCGGTATTGCTCTGTTTGACGAAGAAAAGGAAATCTGGGATCCATCTTTTTGGGATAAATGGTATTCTTCTCTGGCATCACATATCGTCCCGCTCCAGCGTAGTGAGAATGACCATGTAGAACTTGGAGCCCCGCCGATTCGGACACAAAAAGGATGGTTGATTATCTATTCATACATTCGTAACTATTTTCATGGTAATCGAATTTTTGGAATTGAGGCTGCTCTTTTGGATTTTAAAGACCCCCGAAAGGTGATCGCACGGACTGATCGTCCGTTCCTTGTACCTGAAGAAGAATACGAACGTTATGGCCGCGTTCCGAATATTGTATTTCCATCTGGCGCGTTCGTGAAGAACGGCATCTTGCACATTTATTATGGCGCCGCCGATACGACATGCTGTTTTGCGACTTGCCGCCTTGCTGATCTTCTTGAGGAGATGGAAGCGACTTTAGTCAAACTTATTCGGTTTGATGGAAATCCTATCATTGAGCCAGATAGAACTCATTCATGGGAGGCAAAAGCCACATTTAATCCCGCGGCGATTTATATGAAGGGCGCGTTTCATCTTTTATATCGGGCACTGTCCGATGATGATACTTCGGTTATTGGGTACGCAATGAGTAAAGACGGTGAACATGTCAATGAGCGATCGGCGAAACCAATGTATGTGCCGCGCGCGCCATTTGAAAAAAAACGGCGGTCCGGTGTCGGATCGGGTTGTGAGGATCCGCGAGTAACACAAATCGGGGATACACTTTATATGTGTTACACGGCATACGATGGAGTGGATCCGCCGCGGATCGCATTGACGTCCATCAAGCGGGATGATTTTCTTGCACAACGCTGGAAGTGGTCTAAACCAATACTTATTTCCCCTCCAGGTATCGATGATAAGGATGCGGCGATTTTTCCAAGGAAAATTAATGGGAAATATGTGATCCTTCACCGGATCGGCGTTAGTGTCTGGATTGATTTTATTACCGATCTGAAACAGTTAGAACGTGAAAGGTGGGTTGAGGGTCGGGTTCTCATGAAGCCTCAATCGACGATGTGGGACAGCCGCAAGATTGGTATCGGTGCGCCTCCAATTGAGACGCCAGACGGCTGGCTTCTTCTCTATCATGGGATCTCGAAGCGGGAAGATGGTCATTATCACGTTCGTGCGGCGCTGCTTGACTTGGAAAATCCAACAAAAGTTCTTGTACGGACCAAATATCCAATCTTTGAGCCAGAAACTCCTTACGAACGAAACGGTTTAGTTTCGAATGTCGTTTTTCCATGTGGCGCTGTCCTCCATAATAAGCGGCTATTCGTTTATTATGGAGGCGCAGATAAAGTCGTCGGTGTCGCAACAATTAAACTTGCTCGCCTTCTTGATCGTCTAAAGTCCGAACGATCAAGACACGGGTATAAACGGAAAAGATTAAAGAAATATGGAACAAGATAAAAATATTCGACCATGGGGTAGATATGATGTCCTTGAGGAGGAAACAGGTTTTAAAGTTAAGCGCATAGCAGTCGCTCCAGGGCAGCGTTTGTCATATCAGCAGCACGCGCGAAGGAGTGAGTTTTGGACGATTGTCGCCGGTGAGGCATTAGTGACGCAAAATGATAAACAGACAAAAAAGATTGTGGGAGAGACGGTCACGGTGCCAATTGGAATGAAACATCGGATTCAAAATATCGGCAGCACGACAGTTATTTTTATTGAGGTGCAGATTGGAGACTATCTTGGCGAGGATGATATTAAACGGTTTGCGGACGATTATGGGCGCGCACATTAAGGCTACTTGTTGATGGAGGGTATGAGTTTGATAAAAAAAGTGGTATTATGGGTCTAAACAGATACGATACGGAAGAACACGCGGATGCGGATTTTTAGACAGGTTGAGGATTTTGTTATAAAAAGGTCGATTAAAGACATTATCTTTTATAAAATAATTCATTCTGTACTCTCTATAAGAGAAATACTATGTCGAATATGAACGAAATTCCGTCTCAGGACCGTCTTCACCCAGTTAATCTTGGGCTCGCATTTGGTTTTTCCGTTGGACTCTATTTTTTATTTATCGGATTCTCC
>QIKL01000037.1 GCA_003231955.1 Candidatus Uhrbacteria bacterium
ATAGCGCAGCGAATCCAGCAGCTGATGTACGTAGAAAACTTGTACCCCATGGACGGATCAAATCGATCAATCCCTCGCGTGTAGACCATTACGATCACATCGCCAATGAGCTCGTTTATAGCGACACCACAGTCGCGATGTTTTAAAACAACTGAGATAATGAGCCCCATATTCGAATAGATTAATATGGCACGTGCGTGAGCACATGACGCGGAATCATCCGAGTTCCTGATGATATCAATGAGCTGAGCTATCTCTTCGTCGCGTAAAAGACGGTACCTCCTTCTGATTGCAAGGTAGGGCGCAAGGTCGTTCTGCGCCGCCCATGAATCGTCATGTTTTTCAACGTAAGCCACAAGTCCTCCTTCATAATCCTCTGAAAAGTTCAGTACCATGGTCTAACACAGCTCCATGGCTATCCAAGGTTCCACGAAACCCCTAAAATTGTCAATAAGTCGCCAACCTGATTACACTCGAAATGAATAATGAGATACTTAGCAAAAAAGCGACACGCCGTTTGAGGCTTATTGCCGCTTATTCACTCTGGTGCACCCCAGACGATTCGAACGTCTGACCTCTTCCTTCGGAGGGAAGCGCTCTATCCAGCTGAGCTAGGGGTGCACGGAAGTGGTGAGAGCGTAACGGGAATCCCCGTAGCTTTCAAGGCCCAAATATCATAAACCTTTCTTGACGTTCGCAAAAACATTCGATACTATCCGGCCACACGAAAGAAGATGCGACGGTAGCTCAGCTGGTAGAGCAGGGGCCTCTTAAGCCCAAGGTCCCGGGTTCGAGCCCCGGCCGTCGCACCAAACAAAAAAAATCGCTTGACGCGGTTTTTTTGCAACAAAAACTAAAATCATTTCTTTTGCATTTACACTTATATTTTCTCAGTAAAAAACCACATTCATCTCCGAAAAAAATCACGAAAAAAAATTAGATGATACACCACTGTATCCATTGGAAGATCCCACGTCCCAACAAAATTGACTTCATATCCTCCCCAACCACGTTTAAAACGCGTGATCCCCTCCCATGAAGGCTTATAGCCTGGCATGGCTTGAGAATGCGGATTTGATCCCCAAAAATCATACAAATGAAAACCACGATGTTTAGCTTCCTGAATTGCACTCCAGTGCAAAATAAAGGGTGCCATTACGTTTCGATTATGAGATGAGGACGCGCCATAAAGATAGGTTACCGTATCACCAGTAAGCACCTCCATATTTGCGGATAAAATTTTTCCCTCCCAATCAGCAAGACGAATCTGTGCCATACCTCGATCATGAAGAAACGCATACGTTTCTGTGAGATAGTCTCGCGTATGCTGGACAAACCGATCGCGGCTTGCGGTCTCATCCATGAGATTGAGAAACACTTCAACATCCTTTGGTGTCGTTCCAATACGTATGCGAACACCCTTACGCTCCGCAAGACGGATATTATATCGCGTCTTCTCATGCATGTGAGCAAGCAGCTCCTCTGGAGATGGAGAAAGATCAAGCACAATCGTGGATGATGGATCAAGGGCACGTGTTCGACAGAATCGAAGTGGTACGAGCCCCTCTGGGGCATTCAGTTCCGAGACCGGTTCCATGCGCCAAAAAAGCGTCCGTTCCCGTAATACCTTCTGCTGAAGCATTTCTTCGCATAGCCGCATCATAATCTCGCGTCGCTTCTCTCTAGGTAGGTCAACTGCAAACACGGGGCCACGCGGCGCAAACCAATAACCCAAACCAAACCTCCGACGACGATACTCCAATTGGATTGCCACCTGCCATCGCCCATCTTCGTTTTCCAATGCGAAACGAATCACAGTCCCGCCTTGGGACAAACGAAACTCTCCCCATGTCCAAGACTGGAGAAACTGTGTACATGGTTGAGACGCATGAAACTGCTCCCATGCATCAGATTCTACGACATTAATCAATCTCATTTCGCAAGCTGTTTTAATGCTTCACGCACGCGCGCAGAGACGTCAACAACACCCGATGGAATGGCTTTTACAGCATCGCGCGCAACCTGTTGTGTATACCCGAGACCAATAAGCGCATCAATAACTTCCGTATCGCCTTCGGGAAAAATTTTCTCATCAACAAGCTGGCCTTTAAGTTCCAAAATAATCTTCTGTGCCGTTTTCTTCCCCACACCTGGAACAGACGTAAGAAGGGCAAGATCCCCTTGCATGACGGCACGGCGGACTTCGTCTCCTGTACCGGCAGAAAGAATTGTAAGTGCAACTTTAGGCCCCACACCGCTTACAGCGATAAGCCGCTCAAAAAGATCGAGATCAGAGCGCAAGAGGAATCCAAAGAGCTCACGTGTATCTTCGCGCACCACATCGTGAATGTAAAAAAAACCTTCTGCGTAAGTCCAGAAAGTACACCGGACGTCGCGCGGACAACATACCCGACACCTGCGATCTCAAGAAGGCACGATCCCCCATGGATTTCAAGAATACAACCACGTAACGATCCGATCATACGCAGACAGCGTACCGAAGCGGGATGAAATGAGAAAGACCTTGATAAAAAATACCCGTCAAGGCCCAGACAAGCTGGACCCTAACGGGCAAGATGCACCCAGCTACTTCTTCTTCGCACGCCGCGCGAGAAACATAAGCGTCCTCGTCGGAAGTGGTTTGACACCATTAAAGCGCTGATACTGCACATAGTATCTTTGCGCTTCAATGAAATGTCCTCGTCGACGAGCGCAATCCCCGAGGATCTTGAACGGCAATGGGAATGATGGATATCGAACGAGAGTGATATTCATCTTTATCACCGCTGTCCTGCATGCGCCGCGTGCGGCGGCGATGAGGCCTTTGTGATATGTCCTGTACGCGGCGCGTTGCGCCTTTGTAGGACCTGAACCGGGCATGCGTTTGCCCGACGCAACCTGTGGCACTGACGACGTGATAGATTGTCCTGCTACGGACGTAGCAGGTGAAATAGATTTATCAATCGCCGCCCGTGCTGTGGCTGT